>PGTJ01000003.1 GCA_002794515.1 Phototrophicales bacterium | reverse complement strand
GTATAGTGTATCAGAAATTTGCTTATCAGAACAGATAAAATATCACGAGAATATATCTTACAAAAAATACCGTCCCAGTTTTTGAGACGGTATTTCCATTATCATCACGATAAAATGTCTATGGCGATTTTGATGCGTTTGAGCGCTTCATCTTTGCCCAAAATTTCCATCGTTTCAAATGTCGGTGTAGAAACACTCTGTCCACTCATCGCCACACGCAACACACCAAATACTTGGCTGTTGTTGAGGCTTAAATCGCTCACCAGAGCAAGACCGATGGTTTTTAGTGTTTCAGTGAGGAAGCTATCTGCTGGTACATCGGCATACCGTTTATATGCCTCTTCGAGCAATTGTCGTGTGCCAGCTTTATCCATCTTTTTAGGGATGAGCATATCTTCAGTGGGTGGGGTGAAGGTATCATGAAAGAAAAATCCTGCCACATCTACCGCTTCATTCAACGTTTTGATGCGCGTTTGCACATGTGGCACAACTTTGAGTAGGCGCTCATCATCCACTTTTAATCCAGCTTTTTCAAACACTGGACGCAAGCGCTTGGCGAGCTCTTCGACCGATAATTTTTCGCGGATATACACACCGTTTATCCAATCGAGTTTTTCGATAGGGAAGGCGCTATTGGCGGGATTCACGGTGGCAATATCGAATCGCTCAATTGCCTCTTGGACAGTGAATATCTCGCGCTCATCACCAAAATTCCAACCGATGTTAATCATAAAATTGAGCATTGCCTCTGGCAAATAACCCGCATCTTTATATTCTTTTGCCAAGACGAGGATTTTTTTGCCATCTTCATTGAAGGCTTCAAAACGCTTGCTCATTTTTCCTTTGCCATTCGGATTAAGCAATACGGGCAAATGGGCATAAATTGGCTTTTCCCAACCAAACGCATCCCACAAAATGAGGTGCAAGGGGAACGATGGAATCCATTCGTTGGCACGGGTGACGTGGCTAATTTCCATGAAATGGTCATCAACCACATTGGCGAGATGATAAGTAGGGTAGCCATCACTTTTGAGCAAAACAGCATCTTGTAGGGTGTCGTTATCAAAAACCACCTCACCGCGAATCAGATCATGCCCAATCGTTTGCCCTGTTAATGGTACTTTGAGCCGTATCACATATGGTTTACCTGTGGCGAGATTTTCTTCGATTTCGGCTGGCGATAAATTCCGACAAAAGCGATCGTATCCCGGTGGTTCTTTCCGTGCTTCTTTTTCTTTATTGACTTGTTCTAGCCGTTCCGATGTACAGAAACAGCGATAGGCTTTGTCGTTATCAATCAACCATTGCGCCCATTTTTGATAGAGGGGTAGCCGTTGTGATTGGACATAAGGACCGTAACCACCATCTTTATCGGGACCTTCATCATAATCGATACCCAGCCACGATAAGGCATCGGTGATGAGTTCAATAGACCCCTCTACAAAGCGTTTTTGGTCGGTATCTTCAATGCGTAAAATAAATTTACCACCATGATGCCGAGCCAGTAGCCAGCTAAAAAGGGCAGTGCGTACCCCGCCGATATGAAGTGGTCCCGTAGGGCTAGGTGCGAAGCGTGTTCGCACGACTTTTTCTGTCAAGATAATGCTCCTGTGTGTAAAATTGAGTTGATAAACTTATTTTATGCAAAACGACGACGACGTACAACCACACTTTGCACCAGACCGATGCCGATGAGGATAGACATCAATGATGTGCCACCCGAACTCACCAGAGGTAAGGTGAGACCTGTGACTGGTAATACGCCGATATTCATGCCAATTGCCGTCACACTTTGGAAGAATATGGTGGCGGCGATGCCATAACAAATCATGCTCCCTAATGGGTCAGATGCAAGGCGTGCGGCGCGCAAGATGCGTAAAATGATCACACCCAAAATGATAATGACCGTTGTCCCGCCGACAAGCCCAAATTCTTCGGCTATGACACAGAAGATGAAATCGGTATGGCGCACGCGCAAAAAGCGATATTGTGTTTGCGTGCCATTGCCGTAGCCTTTGCCAAACAATCCGCCTGAACCGATGGCGATTGCCGCTTGGCGGATGTTATACCGTGAGCCGAAATTTTCTTCGCCTGTATCGGGAATGATGAAATTGGTGATGCGCTCTCGCTGATAGGGCAACATGACAGACCACAACAGAGGAAAACAAACAATGGCTGTGATGATGAACATCCCGATATGTTTCAGACGTAACCCAGCCGCCCATGCCAATGTGAACCATAACACACTGAATACAATCACCGTCCCTAAATCGGGCTGAATAAAAATCAAGCCAATTGGCACAGCCACATGAATCAGCGACCCAAACACAGTCGAAAGTTTATCCATGTTTTGATATCGGGTAGAGAAGTGATAAGCCAGTGTGATGATGATGATTAATTTTGCCACCTCAGCAGGCTGAATCAAAATGCCTACATTCAACCAACTTCGCGCACCACCATCGCCTTCCTGACCAAAAAATAATACCACGACCAAAATGCCGACCATGAAGATATATAGCCAGCTATGGATGCTCCCTAATAAACGATAATCTAACATCGTCATCAGCAACAGTAAAAATGTGCCGATAACGGCAAATTGAATTTGATTAGGGACGCGACTAATTAAATCGGGGTCTACAGCACCGTTTGTGGCACTGCGAATCATGATGATGCCGAATATCACCAAAATGAGGGTTGCGACAAGCAATACATAATCGAATTGTCGCCAAATGTTGGTTGTTCGCATAACAAAACCATCTCGCGCTAACAATACATCAATGGCGTATTATAAACGAACCAACTTTGATGTGAAGGGCATTATCCAATCGCGTTAGGCGATCGTTGAATTATCTGAGATATCATCTTCATTCTTCGTTTGATTTCTGGGGTCGTCTTCTTCATCGGCTTTATCTATTCCTTCGATGCTTTGCGAAAAGGGTATTTCGGCAATCAATAAATTATGACGACGGTCTCCGCGTTGGGTGAGGGCAATCTCGACTTCATCACCCGATACGGAGACATATTTTGAGATCACCGCTAAAATTTCTGCTTTCATCTCTTCAAATCGTTCTGGAGATAGGTTGATTCGGTCATGTACTAATATCAATTGAAGCCGTTCTTTGGCTTTTTGGGCGCTCGATTGGTCTTTGTTGCGCCCGCGCATCCTAAATAATCCAGACATAAACGATTAACCTTTCGGGGTAGATTGCCCACCGAACAACCGATTGAGGCGCTGAAAAAATCCGCTCGGTGTGTCTAATTGTGTGATGGGGATATTCTCGCCCGTTAATCTGCGGGCGATATTCATATATGCCCCACCTGCTTTTGATTGGTCATATAAGATGATTGGCACACCTGTATTGGATGCTGGAATAACTTGCTCATCTTCTGGCACAATGCCTAAAATATCTACGCCAAGAATATCATTCACATCATTCACCGACATCATTTCGCCCCGTCGAATCATCTCTGGGCGTACACGATTGAGGATGAGACGGACGGGTGTTGGTGATTTTTGTGTATTTGGACGCGAAGCATTGAGTTGTTTAATGCTCGATTCGACCAAACCAATAACCCGATCGGCATCGCGTACTGCCGATACTTCGGCATTTGTCACCACCACCACTAAATCGGCGGGAGCGATGGCATTACGGAAGCCACGTTCTATACCTGCGGGCGAGTCTATCAGGATGAAATCAAATTCTTCGCGCAGGGCATCGGCGATTTGTATCATGTTATCGGGGCTGACTGCCGTTTTATCACGTTTTTGGGCGGCGGGGATGAGATATAAATCGGGAAATTGTTTGTGTTTAATCATGGCTTGGCGCAGTTTACAATTGCCTTCGACAATATCGACCAAATCGTAAACAACACGACTTTCTAAGCCGAGAATAATATCTAAATTGCGTAGTCCAATATCGGTATCAATGACCACGACCTTTTTGCCTAATTTTGCCAAGCCAAGCCCTAAATTGGCGGTGGTGGTGGTCTTGCCAACCCCGCCTTTTCCAGAGGTAATCGTGATGACAGTTGCCCCCATATGTGTTATCCTTTCTATCCGTTAATCATTCCAACTTTCGACTGTGATTTGATGGTTGCGAATGAACGCTTTTTCTGGTTTGATTTTGCGTCGTTTATCGGCGGGTGATGTGACGATATACCCTGCAATTCGCAATTGATTCGGTTGTAAATCGAGGGCGCAAACAACCGCGCTTTCATCACCATATGCACCTGCATGAACATTGCCCCGTAACTTTCCCCAAACAAATATATCACCACCTGCCACGATTTCTGCGCCCGGATTAACATCGCCATAAATCACGACATGACCCGCGCTATGAATAGCGCGCCCAGAGCGCACGGTATTGCGGATGAGGATGCCTAAGCTCCCATCTTCTGGTGCGGGTATTGGGGCGGCTTCTTCGGCATTTTCATCGACTAATCGTTGCACATTCAGATTGAGCGCATGTGCGGCATCTATGGTGGTTTTGCTACCGCTCACAATCACCCCAATCGATAAACCGCGTCGTTCTAATAATGCCTTCAATCCACTCAATTCGTGTTTGGGGACAGGGCGCTCACCCAATTCGATAATCAAATTTGCGCCCGCAAAGAAAGCACTTTTTTCATCTATTCGATTTGCCAATTCACCCGTGATGGTCAGCCATTCATCCGTTGGGCTTAACGACACCACCACGCCATCTCTGCTACCTTTAATGATTACAATATCATCACGCATAATATCCACTCATTTGTTGCGCTAATTTATTTATAAGCATAGCGTTTTTTTGAAGATGTGCTATTCATTAGGACAAATTGCTCATGAGCCTGATGAATAAATAAAGGGGTAATATCGAAAATAAGCCACCTATCATCAGGCGCACATCGATTTTTTGAAAGAATTTGAACTTGCTTAGCCATTCTCCAAATGAAAATATGGCATATGCCAACCAAATCATTTGAATGATGAACAGGGGCATAATCAACACAGCGCGGTCTAATCCAAAATAGACCAAACCAAAAAGGGCATGTGTGGCGTATGCTACCATCAACACGACACCCACTACAGGATACCAACGCGCCATACGCGCCAGCCCCAATATGCTCAGTCCTGCCCCGATGATGGTGAATTGAGCGATGCTCATGCCAATTAGGTCGAGCCAGCGCACACCCTCTCGCCAACCATCGGCGATGATGTATGGAGCAATTAATTGAGACTGATGTGCCGATAATGCCGACAAACCCCACAAATCGGCATGGATGTAATTGGTCACAATGCCATATATTCCCCATCCCGTAAGGATGAGCATGATGCTCCAATACCATAAAGGGATGGGTGTTGATGATAACCACAATCCTAAGGCAACGGCGGGTAATATCAACACAAATAGTGGGTCATTGATGATGCCAATGCCCAAAATGAGCAATATGCCCATATATTGCTGGGGCATAATCGGTTTGGCGGGTTGTTCATCTGGGCGTGGATTGCTTTGGAACAGGGCTTCCATCAAAATAAAAAGTAACCACGCCGTCATGAGCGATGTCAGGCGGAGGCTACGAGGTGTTCCTATTTGGCTCCAGAATATCATAGCAAATACCATCACCCCTATACCCAATGCCAAATAAGGACGCTTGAGGAATTGAATAACCAATATGCTGATAGTCCCCGCTATCACCATCGCTAAAACAACTGTGGCTGGCACAAAACTGGTTGCGCCACCTGTTTGTGACCAAAATGCGGGTGATAATGCCAATGATATGCCACCGAGTGTGGCAATTACCGCCCCAAATCGGCGCATCGTTAAACTGACTCCCACAATCACCAGCGCTAAGCCACTGGCGCGTACCAGTGGTGTTTGTCCGATGGTGATGAAAATCAGCCAAATGATGCCCCCTGCAAGGATGGCTGGCAACCAATACATGAGCAATTGACGAGAGGGCAACAGTGGATTTTGCACAGATAGTGTACCTTTCTTCATGGAGGGGTGAGCAATGACGAATTAGAAGGGCGATTTTCGCGCTCATTTTTTAATCTGAAATAAGCTTCTATGGTTTTGACGGCGACGGGCAAGGCATTCGATGAGCCTTCAATCCCATTGTAAATAAAAGCGACCACTAAAACCTCTGGATTTTCGTACGGGGCATATGCTGTAAACCACGCATGGGCGGGCCAAGCACCCGGTTTACATAACCCCAAAGGTCCCGCGATGTCATCACAATATTCGGCTGTGCCTGTTTTGCCTGCTACGGCAACATACGGCAAATTTGCGCCTTTTGCCGTGCCAAATTCGCGGGTGACTGCCTCGCGCATCCCTTGACGGACATAATTCATGCTTTCGGTGCTGATGAATGCTGGCACAAAACGGCTATCAAAACGCAATGGCTGGCAAATCTGACCATTAAAGTTATAGTTGAGCGGGATGTGAATTCGATATTCACGAATATCTTCGACATCTAAGCTCGGATTAACATCGACTAAACCACGATAATTTTCGGGGTCACACCGCAGTGGATTATAAAACGGGCTATCAAATTCGCACACACAAGCGAGGCTATTTTCGCCTTGCATAATCATATCTTCGAGTTGGAGCAGATAAATAGAGCCGTCTGGATTGGCGTGATCTAAATTGACGGTGCGTAAGATTTTCGGCTCGAATGGCACAGTGACATTGCGCTCTGCGTCCAGAAAATCTCGAATAATAGTGGGTTGATACAATATGCCGTCATTGACCAATGCCGCCACAGACATCATCAGTTGGAGAGGGGTGACATTCACATAACCTTGCCCAAAAGCGGCATTATATGTGTCGCCAGTAGACCAATTTTCGCCCCGTGTGATGCGTTTCCATGTGGGATCTGGCATTCGACCTGCTAATTCACCCGGTAGTTCTACGCCTAATTCCGAGCCGATGCCAAGCGCGGTTGCATATCGCACAAGGTTATTAATTCCCAAACCACCGCGACGGAGTAATGCTTCTGACACAGCAGGATAATTACCACCGCCAACCTGATAAAAGTACACATTACAGCTATAGGCAATGGCATCTACCAGATTGACAAAGGCGTGACCGCCAATATTCCGCGCCCAACACACAAAGCGTTGATCTTGTGCGCGGTCGTTGGGGGCATAAAAATTTTGCACCAATAAATCGCCACCATCAAAAAGCCCTGTGCCTGGGTCGATAATATCTTCTTCAACAACGGCGGCGGCAGTGATGAGTTTCCACGCTGACCCTGGTGGATATAATGATCCAATAGCTTGATTAAGCAATGGGTTGCGATTGCGCTCTAATAGATCGAGATAATATTGGACATCAATACTGCGGGCGAAGCGCGAATTATCGTAGTTTGGATAGCTGACCATCGTCAAAATTTCGCCTGTATTGGGGTTCATTGCCAAAACAACACCCGCTTCGGTGACGATGCGTCCTTCTTTTTCGTTGATGGTAGCAATTTGGTCGATGAGGGCTTGCTGGGCGGCGCGTTGTAATTCAACATCAATCGTTAACCGAATATTTTGCCCAGCAATCGGCTCAATACGCTCGACAATGGCTTGTTCTTCGCCTGCCACATCGACTTCGCGCACGATGCGTCCACGTTGCCCAGCGAGGATTGTCTCTAAAAAGCGTTCTAATCCATCATAGCCAATGCGATCGAAGGCTGGATCGTAGCCTTGTTCCATAAGTGCCAATTGTTGTTCTGGGGGAATGGGTCCCATATAACCGATGATATGGGCTGTTGAGTCCGAGGTGGGATATTGGCGCACAGCACCGACCAGCACATCGACACCTGGCAATTCGTAACTCTCTTCCATGATTTGTAAAGCGACTTGCAATGGCACATCTTGGGCGATGACCACAGGACGAAACGGGGCAATACCTTCACCAATTGCCACTAATTCTTCGATGCTCCGTACATTACGCCCACTGGCATTGGCAATAGCACGGGTTGGTGGCACACCTGTTAGTGCTGATAGTTTATTAAAAATGGCGAGTTCCGTCTCGCGGTCATTGGGCAATAATGCTGGCACAATCCGCACGACATACGCAGGTACGTTACGGGCGAGTGTTTTATCGTATCTATCGAAAATCACGCCTCTATCGGCAGGCAGGGGTTGGGTATTAAAGCGGTTGCCATCGGCGGCAATTTGATAACTGGTCACATCTACAATTTGCATTTGATACATGCGTAGGGCAAAAAGCATGAATGTTGCTACCATCACCGCCTGAAACATCGTCAAACGCCATCCCTGAAAGGGCATGAGTCTGTTTTTCACACTGACACCTCAATACTGATATGACAATTTATTGCTCGGTTCTGGGCAATACACGGCGTTGAATCCGCCGTATAAACCAATAGACGGGCAATATGAACACTAGATTATAGAAGATGGTAGGGGCGACCACATAGCCCAAACTTAACCCCCAATCCACCGAATACCCTGTGATGGTGAGCAGAATCATGATGAGTATTTGTTGGAAGAATGTTCCAATCAATACCGAGCCAATGAGCAAGACAAACCCAATTCGATATACTTGCCCACCGATACCACTGATGACAAATACGGTGATAACCAAGCCAATAGTCGATGTTCCCAAGTGGGCATAAGACATCAAATCGAGCGATATCCCCCCCACAAACGCCCATATCACACTGCTATCGAGGCTGGCATTGATTGACCAAGCCAATACTATCAGATACACCAGATCGGGATTACCACCCAATAAACGAATTTGTGGCATAAATGTGGCTTGTAAAATTGCCGCAATGATGAGAATCGGAAAGCTGAGAAAATTGCCCATGATGAATTAAGGGGTTGTACTTTCTTGATCGAAAACAGAAATATCGATCGGTATAAAATTGGTGATAACCAGCACAAATTCGAGGGTATCGAAATTGACCAAACTCCGTACTTCTGCTTCTTGATTGAGTTCAAATTCAAATTGGCGGACACTGGTCACTTGTCCGATGACAATATCAGGTGGAAAGTTACCGCCTAAGCCTGATGTGAGTACCACATCGCCCACTTCAACTTTTGCCTCTAATGGGATAAGTCCCATTCGTAAATTTCCTGTAAGTCGTCCTTGCACGATGCCCTGTGCGCGAGAGATTTGTAGGCGGGCGCTCACATTGCTACTGGGATCGGTGATCAGCAATACCCGTGAAGCCAGTGCTGTTACATCGATGATGCGCCCAACCAGCCCCTGCCGTGTGACAACGGGCATCCCCACGGCAACACCATCGCGTGCGCCTTTATTGATGATAATGGTGCGAATGAGGTTGTTTTGATCGTAACCGATGACCTCTGCGGTGAGTGTTTCTTGGTTTTGTACAGTAGAAACATAATCGAGCAATTCTGCTAAGCGCACGGCATCACTGGCAATTTCGCGCAATTCGACCAATTCCGCTTGCGAGCGGGCTAATGCCTCTTCGAGTTCGGCATTGCGCCTTCTTAACGACTGGTTATCACTGAAATTGCTAAAAAAGTCATTGGCGGTTTGTGCCGCCCGATTAAAAAATGTGCTGATGAATTGTAAAGGTGTGGCGAGGATGTTTTCGATGCCATTGAGCCGACCTGTGATGCTCCCAAATAACAGAAGCACACAGATGAACATGCACACCAAAAAGAAAAATACGCGATTTGCGCGCCAACCACGTCTCACAGTGTCACCTGCACATCATTTTTAGTGCCATGTACTACCACGTTCAATACCAACCAATAAGCGTCTGAGGTTGTTATAATCTTCCATGATACGGCTTGCGCCTCTGGCAACTGCTGTCATTGGATCTTCTGCAACCCATACGCGGATATTCAATTCGTCAGATAAACGTGCGGCGAGTCCTTTTAGTTGGCTACCACCACCTGCCAGACAGATACCACTCTCAATTAAATCGGCGACTAATTCTGGCGGGGTGTCATCTAGTGCATCTTTGACAGTATCGATGATGATATTCACTGAGCCACTAATGGCTTCGCGGATTTCGACCGAACTGACCTCGACTTTATGGGGCAAGCCTGTCACCAAATTGCGCCCGCTGACCCATGTTGTCCGTTCTTGGGGTAGGGGATATGCCGAACCAATTTCAATCTTGACGCGCTCGGCAGTTGGCTCGCCGATGAGTAGGTTATGCTTTTTTCGCATATGTTGTACAATATCTTCATCCATCTCATCGCCTGCGACACGGATGGAACGACTGATGACGATGCCACCGAGCGAGAAAATGGCGATTTCGGTTGTGCCACCGCCAATGTCAATAATCATGCTCCCGCGTGTTTCGGTGACAGGCAAGCCCGCACCAATCGCCGCAGCGACAGGTTCTTCGACCAAATATACCACTCGCGCTCCTGCATTATAGGCGGCATCGAACACAGCACGCTTTTCGACTTCTGTCACGCCACTGGGGATGCCAATCACCACACGCGGACGCGGGACAGGCACCCATGTATGCTCATGTGCCTTGCGAATTAGGTGCGTCAGCATGGCGGCGGTGATATCGGGGTCGCTGATGACCCCATCGCGCAAAGGACGTACAATGATGATTTCTTTGGGATTTTTGCTCCACATCTCTTTTGCACGCGCCCCGACTTCTCGTGGGATACCCGTCCTGCGTTCTGTGGCGACAAATGATGGTTCATTGATGACAATGCCCTTTCCGCGCACACTCACCAATGTATTTGCTGTTCCCAAATCAATCCCTATGTCTAGGGAGAATAAGCCAAAAAAATAATCGAATGGACTTAACACACACTGCTCCTAACGGCATGAATTCGCCTTGCAGGTCAGTTGAGGATTATAACATAGCAATGCCAATCAAAGAAATAACACATTTGCTACAGCAAAACCTCATAGCACTTATACGACACCAACACTTATTTTCCCCACACGAAAAATTGGTCGTTGGGGTGTCTGGTGGCACAGATTCGTTAGCATTGGCACATATCTTAACGAATTTACGCCAAAGACTGCAACTCGAAATTCATATTGCCACATTTAATCATGGCTTGCGCCCAGAAGCACATGCCGAGACGCAATTTGTAGCCAAAATAGCTCAACAGTTTAATATACCTTATACAGTTGGGCAAGGCGATGTTTGGGCGGTACAATCTGCACGAAAATTGACCCTCGAAGAGGCGGCACGCCAAACCCGTTATGAATTTTTGGCGCAAGTTGCCCATGATATTGGCGCGAAGACTATCGTCACGGCACATCATCAAGATGATCAAGCAGAGACGATTTTATTTCAATTGGTGCGTGGTACAGGGGATGTTTTGGGGATGCGTTGGATTTCGCCGTGTCCATATGCGCCAGATTTACGGCTTGTGCGCCCATTATTGACCACATCACGCCAACATCTTGAAGCGTATTGCATCGAAAATGGGCTAACCCCTGTTCATGATCCCTCTAATGATGATATGACCATCACCCGTAATGCCATTCGACACGACATTATGCCCCTGCTAGCGAAGATAAATCCACAAGTCGCATCGGCATTGGGGCGCTTTGCACAAATTCATGCCGATGCACAAGATGCCCTTCATCAACAATTTGTAAACACCATTTTGCCTCATATCAAACAAGAAAATAGCACGTTTTATATTCCACGCGCCCTATTCAGGACGTGGCATGTGGCGTATCAACGGCACTTATTCACCCATTTGTTAAATATTCCCAATATCACCTATGATCATATCACTCATGCTATCCACATTGGGATGACGGGCGCACAAGGGGCAATCGCACAATTTCCGCAAGGGTGGCAATTGCGCGTGATGTATGACCAACTGGTGCTGGAACAGGTTACTCTGTCATCATCGTTGCCTACACACATTCCACTGTTGCCATCTGATAGTGATATCAATATACAAATTGATGAACAATACGATTTTGGTCATTGGCGATTATCTATTCGTAGTCATGCCGATGAGCCAACGGTTATCCCATTGATGATCCCACATCGTGCAAGTATCACTTTACGCACACGCCAACCCAAAGATAAATTTGCCCCATTGGGGATGAATGGCAAGCATCAGACCATTAAGAATTGGATGATTAATCATAAAATTCCGCAAGCATTACGCGCACATATCCCACTTTTATTGGTTGATGACACGATTGCTTGTATCTTTTGGGATGGGGTTCATCTTTCGGATATGTTTCGTGATTCAACATATCCGAATATACAATCTATTTTCATTAGTATATTATCTAAAAAAACTGGTTGATTTTTCGCCAGTCCTATTGAAAAATAAATTGTTATCGTCTATGATTAAGAAATCATTGGTAAAGCATAAAGAACTAAAGGGTAGCGAGTGATGACAAGCGCAACCAACGTTACACAAGAATTGGCTTACATTTTGGTTGTTGATGATGAAGGGGCTAATCGCTATTCAGTCAGCAAAACGCTTCAGAAGGTGGGGTATATCGTCAGCGAGGCGGCAAATGGCGAAGAAGCACTCGATATGATTACTCGCCAAGCCTTTGATGTTGTCTTGACCGATATTCGGATGCCCGGAATAGACGGCATTGAATTATTGCGTCGTATCCGTGAACAAGCCCCAGAAGTGATTGTCATCCTCATGACGGCATATGCGACACTCGGCAATGCTGTTGAAGCACTACGCTTAGGGGCGCATGATTACCTGATCAAGCCCAGTTCGAGTGTGGATATTCGCCAAAGTGTGGCGCGTGGTGTCGAGCGGGCGCGCCATCTCAAACGTCGTCGTAGTTTATTAGATGCCATCAAGAGCGATGTGTATGAACTGGCAGTATCTGATGTGACATTGCCACCCGCCGATGAAGAAAAAGAAAAGCCATCACCAGAGACATTGAGCGAAGCCGATTTGAACGCCACAATGCAACTGGGACCGATGTTATTATATCCTAAACGTTACCTCATTTCTATTGGAGAAAAAGACATAGACCTTACCCCCACCGAGTTCGATTTGCTCCTCTATTTGGCGGCACATCGTGGGCGAGTGGTCACATGCAGTGAATTGGTGCGCGAGGTGCGCGGTTATGCTGTCGAAGAGACCGAAGCCCGCGAAGTTATCCGTCCGCACGTTAGCAATTTGCGTCGTAAGCTCAAAGAAGCCAGTACGGATGCTGATTTGATTGTCAATGTGCGTGGTATTGGTTATCGTTTGAACGAAAAGTCGGGCGATAATACCGACACAGAATAGTACGACAGGTTATTTGACATATTTGATGGGGGTCATTCATGTGATGTCGCATGGATAATTTGATGTTGTGAGGCAAAATGAGTTTGCGAATTATCATCATTGGTTTTTTAGTGATTTTGGGTGCTATTGGCATTTCTGCCACATCATCGCAAACACAACCCCTTTGTAATGAAACATCTGGACGCATAGAACGTCCTGTTTATTATGCCGATATTATCCAGACGCGCATGGTATATACCATTTATTTGCCACCATGTTATGACCAAACAACGCAAACTTATCCCGTGATTTATCTGATGCACGGCTCTAATGAAGATGATAATCATTGGTTACGATTGGGTTTACAATCATATTTAGACCACATGATTAGCAACGGTGAATTACCGCCGATGATTGTTGTGTTGCCATTTGGCAATTGGATTGCCAACGAAAATCGGTTTGGTATTGATTCGTGGGGCGCGGTCTTTTTAGACCAACTGATGCCATTGGTCGAAAGCACCTATCGCATTGATGCCCAAAAACAATCCCGCGCCATCGGTGGCATTTCCAGAGGTGGATTTTGGGCGTATCAGATTGGCTTACGCCGTCCCGATTTATTCAATGCGATAGGGGGGCATAGTGCCTTTTTCGATCGCTTTCATGCCCCACCAGACGCTAATCCATTAGATTTAGCCTTATCTGCACCTAATATCGAGACGATGCGTCTATGGTTAGATAGAGGGGCAAATGATTATGCCGCGCCAGGCTTAGACATCATGAATGAACGACTCATGCAACGGGGTGTATCATATACTTATATCATTCATCCTGTCGGTGAACATAATAACACGTATTGGTCGGCACATGTGGCGGAATACATTCAATTTTATGCTGATAGCATCACAATCGACCAAACAGCCAATACACCTCCTGTATCCGATTTGGGGATATTGCCCGCACAACCCGTATTATTCGTCACCAATACCCCCCGTCCACCAGAAGTGATGATACCCTCAGCATCACCTGATGACGGACTGGTGTTATTTTTGCCTGTCGTGGCGTTCTCTAGCACCCAGAGCAATATCGAAAGCGCCCGTTTAATGACGATAAAATCGGGGTTACAAGATAATTTGTTGGTATTAAGCGATGTTGTAGCGGGACAACTCACCGCATTAGGTGTGGAATTGCCCAGTGGGACACAGATTATCCCTGCCAATATGCTGTATAACACATTGTGGCGTGATACGCGATTATTCACCCTATTGCCATTTGACCAAATCATCCCGCGCTATCGTGTCTTGATGGTCGATGAAGTTCATCCACTTGACCAATTAGATACCTATCCATTTGCTTTTGCCGATGCGCCCACCCCCAATTTTTATCCATCACGCTTGACGCGGGTTTTGTTGACCGGTGTGACGGCGCTGACTCGTGATACGACTATCGCCCTAGATGTCAATGGCACAGCATGGGCGACATCTGCCATTTTGCCATATGCCGAAAAAGCCGATTACCTGCATATCAGCAACGAAGTGTCGATGGTCACAGATTGCCCGCGTGCAGGCATGAGCCGTACCAGTTTTTGTAGCAAACCCGACCATTTTGAGGTATTGCGCTTATTGGGGGCAGACATCATCGAATTGACGGGCAATCATAACAACGATTATGGTTACGAAGCCTATTTGAATACACTCGACTGGTATGCCGAAAATCATATGCAAGTGATTGGTGGCGGGCGCACCCTCGCAGAAGCACGCACGCCGTATATTTTTGAACATCACGGCAACCGTATTGGTATGTTGGCGTGTAATTGGGTCGGTCCGTATTATGCGTTGGTGAACGAAAATGCCAATGCCACCGGTGGAATACGCCCAGGCGCGACAGATTGCAATATGACATGGTTACGCACCGCCATACCCGAATTATCGCAAATGGTTGATGTGGTGATTGTATCGGTGCAATATTGGGAATTTGAGCAATATTCGCCGACCCCCCAACATCAGACCGATTTTCGCCTGTTGGCATCGCTGGGTGCGGATGTAGTCATTGGTTCACAAGCCCACTTTCCACAATCGATGGAATTTTACCCCATTGATAATACCCGCGAGGCATTCATCCATTATGGTTTGGGCAACTTTTTCTTTGATCAAGAATTTTTCGCAGGCAAGCGTGCCTTCATCGACCAATTATTCATCTACGAAGGGCGCTTGCAGTTTGTAGATTTATATCCTATCCTAATCGAAGGGCAAGGGCGACCGCGCCCAATGACCGCCGATGAACGGCTCAACTTTTTACATCTCATCCTCATTCAAAATGGGATTTTTACACGATGAAGTATCTCATTAAATATGCGATTTGGATTGTTTTGGGGGGATTCATCATCATCGCTTTGGCAGTGGCTTTTTCGTCACCCCATCATGTGATATTCCCCACAGCACATCTGATTAAGCGATTTTGGGCGCTATTTTTAGGAATATTCTATCCGCTTTTGGTGAGTTTGATGACGATTACGCCGTTGATATTGATTATTGTGTTCCTTGGCGTGCTTGTTACCATATGGGGATTATGGCGGTTGTGGCGTGCAAGGCGTTATCCGTTGCTCATCCCCATCACGGCGCTTATCGGCGCGAATATCTTATTTTTTGGCACAGGTCAGTTTTTGGATATTGGACGGGTGGTATCGCCGATTGTGATTTGTCAGGAATATCGTTTATCGCCCACTGTCACGTTTCAGATTATCCGCTATCCGATTGAGGCACGCCTGCGTGATGATGCACAAACATTCATCTTGATATCGCGTGATGAAAATCGGACATGGCGACAAATTCTCACGGCATACACGGTGAATCCACAAATTGGTGGATGCGCCCATATCCAAGCCGAATTTAATAACGACCAAACATGGGCGATTATCCTCGAAGAACGGCGCGAAAATAGCCTACAAAATGACCGTGTACGATACACAACAACAGACGGTGGCGAGACCTTTTCACGAGAAGTTGAATGAAATCCCTACAATCTGTTTCTTTATGTTTGCTGATAATCAGTGTGTTCACGGTCTCTGTGAACACACAAACAGACCCCATTCAAGCCCGTATGGATCAGATGACCCTGCAACAGAAAGTGGGGCAGATGTTCATGGTGCATACCTATGGTCAAGGGGTGAGCCTTGTGGCGCGGGATATGCTCCAAACATGGCAACCTGCCGGTGTGGTGTTATTTGATAACAATATCAGCACACCAATAGGCACAACACAAGTGGTCAATCAATATCAGCAGACGATGGCGGATGTCGGTGCGATACCCTTATTCATCGCTACCGACCAAGAAGGTGGGTGGATTATGCGAATGCGCGAGGGCTTCACCGAATTGCCTCCGATTGCTTTAGTGACGGCGACAGATGACCCCGATTTGACCTATCGTATGGGCGAGGCGATGGCGACCGAAATTCGGGCTGTTGGTGTGAATATGAACCTCGCGCCAGTGGCAGATTTAGATACCAACCGCGCTAATACTGTCATTGGGCGGCGTTCTCCGGGTGCTGTACCCGATTTGGTCGGGCGTATGCTCACACATTACATCGCGGGAATGCAAGCAGGTGGTGTTTTGGCGACTGTCAAACATTTCCCCGGACACGGAGATACTGTTGAAGATTCCCACCTGACATTGCCAAAAATCACCCATAGTCGTGACTTTTTGATGAATCGTGAAATTATCCCATTTAAGTATGCGATTGATGCCAATGTGGCGGCGGTGATGGTGGCGCATATTTGGTTCACAGCATTTGATGAGACTGAAACACCCGCCACACTTTCTTACAATGTGGTTACGGGTTTATTGCGCCAAGAATTGGATTATAATGGTATCATCATGACGGATGCGATGGATATGGATGCCATTCATGGGCGATACACCCCTGATGAAGCGGCGATACAAGCCATTTTAGCGGGTGTAGATTTGGTGGTATATGGCACGGGTTATAGCGAGCGGTTACAGATGGTCGCTATGCAGGGTGTCTTGGATGCTGTGATGACGGGGCGCATCGCTGAAGCGCGCATTGATGAGTCGGTGTATCGGATTTTATCTGCCAAGTCGCAATATGGTTTATTCGATTGGCAACCTCTGAATTCAAATGGCGCAAATGCTCGCATACAATCGGCGAACACATCTGAATTATTGCCGTTGGTATTTGATGCGGGTGTCACAGTGGCGTATGATTACTATCAGCAATTGCCCATTGGCGATACTGATACAGTTGCCCTGATATATCCCGGACAGCGCACACTCATCACACGGGCATGTGGCGGGTATCATCCTGCCATTCAATGGTTATCGATTACCAACGCGCCCACCAGTGAAGAAGTACAAATGGCAGTCGAATTATCCAGACGGGTGGATAAAATTGTGGTATTCACTCGTAATGCTGGATATGCACAAGCACGATTGGTGAATGCACTCCCGCCAGAAAAGACGGTGGCGGTGGCGCTATATTCGCCATATGATGCCGATTTATTCCCGCGCATTGGCGGATACATCATCACGTATGGACCGCAGGATGATGGTGTACGGTCTGTTTGTCGAATTTTATTTGGCGAAATTCGCGCACGAGGCACGTTGGCGGTATTGCTGAATTTATCGGCGCGTTAAATCAGTCACTTGCGAGTCGGGCAAATTCACGATACCTTTATAGACATAACAATTTTCAAGGATAGATGGTGAGATTATGGGGACACTGAACCCAGATTTGCTTTCAAAAGATGTGATAGGGGCGCTCAATTCTGCGGCGCAATTCAAAAAACAATTCCGTAAAGATACCATTATGCCCGAACTGTTGCTCTTGGCATTGTTGCGCCAGCAAAATACCGCCGCACATCGGTTATTTGAGGTTTTCAAGACGAATCGTGGTGTCGATTTAGAACGGTTAGATAAACAAGTTGAGTTGGCAATCGAAAGTCGGCGCGACCAAAGCGGAAATTTAGATTTTATCGCACAGGGCAATCAAGCTGTTGCCTTGTCGCGTCAGACGATTATCCTCATCGATGATGCCCTCAGCCTCGCTAATTCACAAGATGAAGTGCGTATCGATACTGACCATTTGCTCGCTGTACTCAGCGAGAGCGCCATGAGTACCAGTGGCATTTTGCGCCAGCACGGCATTACACCCAAATCTATCCAAGATATCTTGATGGATTATAGTAGTGTCCGCCGTCGTTCAGATGGGACAACACAAGATTTTGTAGCAGATGCAAAATCTGGGGCGCTAAAGGCGGTGTATTTCCGCGAAGATTTGTTACGTCATATCATCAATATCATCTCGCAATCGGTCAAACGTCATGTGATACTCATCGGACCCGATGGAGTGGGCAAGCGCACATTGGCATATAGTTTGGCATTGCTCATGGCAGAAGGAAAGGGTCCCGTTGGGCTGAATAATTTGGTACAAATTGATGAGGTGGCGCTACTCGATAACGACCAAAAAGCGGTGCGGGCTGGTCTGAGCAAGGCGATGGGTGGTATTCTATTTATCCCTCATATTCATCGCTTCTTTGGAGGACCTATCAAAGCCGAATTTTCTAAAGCCACGCCGATGATTCAGAAGGCTTTTCTGAGTGATGACCCCGTGATTATCGTCTCGACCACCGAATTGGAATATAACCAACGGTTGGCAGGCGTGAGCGCCATCACCGAAAACAGCCAGATTGTTCGCGTGCCAGAACCATCTATTGAAGAGACGACCGAGATGCTCAGTATTCGCAAATCGCACCTCGAAGCCGACTACGACATCGAAATTATGCCCGATGCGTTGGCGCTCGCCTCGCGCTTGGCAAAGCGATACATGTCGAGTGTGCCGTTGCCCCTCAGCGCCGAGCAATTGCTCCATCGGACAGCCGCGATGGTCAATATGAGCAAACAAGAAAACTTGGCATTCAAGCCCGAAGCGCGTGACCATATCTTAGATGTAGAAGACATCACCCTCACTGCCAGTCATATGACGGGTATCCCTGTCAATAAATTGGGTGAGGATGAACGCCTGCGCTATGCACACATGGAAGAGCATCTCAAAGAACGCATTATTGGGCAAGATAATGCAGTTATGGCGGTTAGTCGGGCTATCAAGACGGCGCGTGTCGGCTTGAAAGATTCAAAACGTCCGATTGGTGCATTTTTATTTTTAGGTCCAACGGGTGTCGGTAAGTCGGAATTGGCAAAAGCATTAGCCGAGTTCATGTTCGGCACAGAAGATGCCATGTTGCCACTGGATATGTCTGAATTTAAGGATGAGTCTAGTTTGAATCGTCTGATTGGGTCGCCCAGTGGATATGTCGATAGCGAAGCGGGCGGGCAACTCACAGAACGGGTGCGTCAACAACCATACATTATCGTGTTGTTTGATGAGGTGGAAAAAGCGCATCCGCGCATCATGGACATCTTGTTACAGGTGATTGAAGAGGGTCGCCTGACCGATGGACGGGGCAATCTCACCAATTTCAGCGAGACGGTTATCATCCTCACCAGCAACTTGGGGTCACAAGCCCTTGCTGTGCCTGTGATTGATGATGATGCCCGTGAAGAGGCGATGCTCGATGTGCGCTCGTGGTTCAGACCTGAATTTCTCAATCGCTTAGACGAAGTGATCATGTTCAATGCACTCGATGAGATGAATTTGGGCAAAATTTTGCGCTTGTTGCTTAAAAAAGAGAACAAGATGGCAGAAGAACGTGGCTTAAAACTGAGTTTCACCGATAAGGGCATTGCGTGGATGATGGCGCAGAATGATGAACCCGAATACGGCGCACGCCCATTGCGCCGTATCATCCGTCGTAGTGTGCGTGAACCACTTGCCGATTTCCTGCTCAAGACCAATCCACCTGTTGGGACAGAGGTGGTGATTGATGCCAATAGCCTATCAGATGCCACATTGACCTTTCGAGCATTGTATGATGGCAAAGATATAACCATAGGGTGATATGCGCTTGGACGATGATAAAACCGCCTCGACACAACCGAACCGCCCTTTGCCAAAACGTCCTGAAGATGGATTTTCCGCTTGGCAAGCCACATTGGGTTATATCAATATTCATCATAGCCCCGATGTATTGCTTCAGGTTGAAGCCTATCCCTATAGCAAAGGTGTCGCGTGGGCGGCATCCCTGACGTGGGGCGCGCATCGGGAAGCGATAGAGGATTATCCGAGTTTGCCGAGTGTATTGCGCGAATTGTGGTTGATTGTGGAGCGTAATCATGCCATTTTTCGTTCGCCTATCGATGCGATGCGCCGTCCATATGGTTATCATGATCACGAATGGTTTGATGAAGCCACATTAGATATTCTGCTCCGCTTGATACACACCACACATGATGTTTTTGGTGGTGATTGGCGGATTTTGTGGGCATATCAACCATCAGAAATGCCCGATGTGCGGGTGCAAATGCGCTTGTTGGCTATTCACATGACCTATCGGGTCAGCAGTCATGGGGCAAGTTTGTTAGATGCTGGACGTGATTTATTTCGCAATGCCGCGCCCGTATATCAGACCTATTTAGAGTCGCTTAAATAAGTGAAGGAGCATATGATATGAGTTTCGATACATCTGTTTTCAGAAAATATGACATTCGTGGCACCGTTATTGGCGATCCGCCACAAATCACCCCCGATTTAGCCCGTGCGGTCGGCAAGGCATTGGGGACATATCTGCCACAAAAATTTGCCACAGAGCGTGTGTTTGTTGGGTGTGATAATCGTGCATCATCCACCACGCTCAAATCTGCCATGATAGAAGGATTGCTCTCGACAGGGATGAATGTCACCGATATCGGGCAAGTCCTCACCCCGACCACCTATTTTGCTTGTGCCGAATATGGCGACAAGGGTGGTGGTGTGATGATTACAGGAAGCCACCTCGATACGCGCTATAACGGCATCAAAATGGCGTATGGCACATTGGCATTGGCTGGCGACCAAATTCAAGACTTGCTCAAGATTATACAAGCCAATGCTTTTGCAGTTGGACAGGGTGCTTTTGATACCGATTTGAACATGATTCACAAGCACATGGAAAAGATTGGTAGTATGGTGACGATTAAAAAACCGTTGACGGTTGTCTTGGATGCGGGCAACGGGTTATCGGGGACATATATCCCGCCATTGCTCGAAAAATTGGGGATTAAAGTACACGGTTTGTATCTGGAATCGGATGGCACATATCCCAATCATCTGCCTAATCCAGAAGATCCTGAAATGACCAAAGATTTAGAGGCGAAAGTGGTCGAATTAAATGCCGATTTAGGTTTGGCATTCGATGGTGATAGTGACCGTTGTGGCTTTATCGATAATCATGGACATCACATCGCCGCCGATCGACTGTTGGCATTGTTGGCACGCGACTTGCTTAGCCGCCATCCAGGATCATATGTTGTTTTTGATGTGAAAGCCTCGCAAGCGTTGCCCGATGAAATCAAGAAATATGGTGGCAAGCCGTTCATGTGGAAGGCGGGGCATAGCCTGATGAAACAAAAAATGCGTGAATTGGGCGCACCACTGGGTGGTGAGGTGAGCGGGCATTTGTTCATTGGTGAAAATTATTATGGTTTTGATGATGCCCCATTGGTGGCGCTCAAGACGCTGGAAATTATCTCTCAGACCGATAAAACCATTGCCGAAATTTTTGATGAAATTCCCAAATTGGTCGCCACGCCTGAAATCATCCTCGATGCGCCCGATAACGTCAAATTTGCCATCATTGACGAGATTGCATCGGAATTGGCGAAAGAATATGAAATGATAACCGTAGATGGGGCGCGGGCTGTATTTGAACACGGTTGGGGCTTGGTACGCGCCAGCAATACACAACCAGCTATCACCTTGCGCTTTGAGGCATACGAAAAATCGCAAATTTTAGAATATATGCACCGATTCAAGGTGCTGTTAGATAAGCATCCAGAAATCAACCAAGACAAGCTGGTCGCCCAAATTCATAAGTTCTCGGAGTAAGAGATGTCGAATCATTTTAAGACGATTTACACATCACAAGCCGATTTATATGACCAATTGGTGACGAAAGAGGATATGATGTACAACGTCACCAATGCCATGCTCACCCTGCGTCATGTTGCCAACAGTGAAGTTATCGAATTAGGTGCGGGTACAGGTCGGCTGACGCGCTGGTTTGCTAATCATGCCAAAAAAATTGTTGCGTTTGATTTATATCAACACATGCTCGAACACCTTCAAAGCACGCTCAAAAAGCCTGTGATGCTCGCCGTTGCCGATAATCGTGCGCTACCCATACCCGATGCGTCATCTGATATGACTGTTGCAGGGTGGTCATTTGGTCATGCGATCGGTTGGTATCCCGATGATTGGGATGTGCATATCCAACAGATGCTCCGTGAAATGGCGCGCATCACTCGTCCCAATGGCACGATGGTGGTCATTGAGACGCTCGGCACAGGGCATTCTAAACCTGTGCCACCATCGCCTGAATTCGTTGAATATTATGACTATTTGCGGAACATCGGTTTTTTGCGTCGTTGGGTGCGGAGCGATTATCGTTTTGATACGGTTGAACAAGCCGAACGATTGATACGCTTCTTTTTTGGTGATGAACTCGCCGATCACGTTCGTCAGAACAACATGACTGTCGTCCCCGAATGCACAGGGATTTGGTGGAAGCATGTCTGAGTCTTCATCATCAGATGAAGCAGTCGTCATAAAAGGGTATGGTATACATGCTATACCCCTTTTTTTATTGGTGGGCATCTTGCTCATCGCCACATTTTTGCGCTTGTATCCGCTATCTGCGATGACCGATATGATAGCACCAGATGAGGCGGGGTATGGATTGGATGCCGTGTCTCTGCTCCAAAATCTACGACTAACACCATTCTTTCCCGCCAATTATGGGCGCGAGGCGGGCTGGATGTATTGGGTGGCAGGGTGGTTTGCTATTTTAGGCGTATCATCGACCACCATGCGAATCGCCGCTACGATGATCGGCATCCTCACCATTGCCACAATTTATCGGCTTGGTCGTGAATTATTCGGCAAATCGGGCGCGATATGGGTAGCTGGCGCACTGGCAATTTTATTTTGGCATGTGCATTTTAGCCACTTGGCTTTTCGTGCCATCACCTTTCCATTGATAGGCGCGTTGACATTCGCCTTTTTATGGCGCGGATTCAAAACACATCGGCGCAAATTTTGGATTGTTGGCGGATTATTTCTGGGATTATCCCTCTATACCTATTTTTCAGCGCGGGCATGGATAGCATATGCAGGGTTAACCCTGATGGGATTTTATCTTTATGACCGCCGTTTATGGCGACATATCGCTTGGGCGGGATTAACCACGTTTATTGTTTGTATACCGATGTTTTTATATTGGTTAACCTATCCTGATTTGGCGTTCCAACGCTTTTCGGG
>PGTJ01000643.1 GCA_002794515.1 Phototrophicales bacterium | reverse complement strand
TCAAATAAAAATTGCGATGGCACTGCCGTCTGATTCGAGCCGAATAAATTGCGCCGAAAGGCATGGGTGATATATAAATAATCTTTAGCGCGGGTGATGCCCACATACATCAGACGGCGTTCTTCTGCCACCCCTTCAGGTTCATCATATGAGCGCGAATGGGGCAATAATCCCTCTTCAACACCCGTCAGGAATACAGTGGTGAATTCTAATCCTTTGGCGGCGTGCAAAGTGAGCAAGGTCACGGCATCGCGTTCTCGTGATTCGCCATCAGCATCTGCCACCAAGGCGATATCCGCCAAAAATTCGCCCAATGTTTGTGCCTGTGCCTCTGCAGAGACCAATAACCCGCGTAATTCTTGCACGTTCTCTTGGCGTTCTTGTTCCTGATTGCGATCTTCGCTGATTTCATGGAGGTATAAATTGAAATGGAGGCTGGTGAGGATGTCATCGAACAATGCCACCAGCCTACCTTGTGCCGCTAATTTGCGCCATTTGTAAATCAGCATCACAAAATCGCTGAATAGACGCGCCGTTTTGGGGGCTAATGCCCCGTAATCATGTGTCGATAGGCGGTCGAAGGCGGTTTGGAGCGAATTTTCGCAATCGCTTTGCACCCATTGCATGAATGCCAAGTATGATTTGTCGCCGATACCCCGTTTGGGGACGTTGATAATGCGTTCTAAGCTGATCCTGTCGGTCGTGCTGTTGAT
>PGTJ01000239.1 GCA_002794515.1 Phototrophicales bacterium | reverse complement strand
TAGAAGGGCGTTATGAAGATTACACCATTGGCAAAGATATTAGCATTGAACAAGCCCTAGAGGTGGGGGAGATTGCCACCAGACACGGTTTTAAGCTGGCGGGATTTCGCAGTTTTGAGAAGCCTGTGACCGATGAGCAAATTAATTTGGTACGGGAACGCGCACAACATCGACGTAAAACATGGTCGCCTATCCAAACAGAAATATGATTTTTAGGGTTATATCAAAAGGATTTTGGATGAATATCAAAAAAATAATGGGCTTGTTGGGGTTATGGGTGTGTGTATTCATGTGGATTGGCTATACCCCCGCTTTCGGGCAGATTGATGTCAACCAGATTGGCTTGGCGGTGGTGCAAATCACGGTTTATGTGGGTGATGATGCCGTTTCGACAGGCTCTGGCACATTGGTCACGCGCACGGGCATGATTTTCACCAATTGGCATGTGGTCGATGGTGGTGATGATTTTGAGATTGCGCTGTTAGAAGATGTGAATGAATTGCCCGTACCCCGTTATTATGCCAGCCTGCTAAATACATTTGAAGATATTGATTTCGCTGTTTTGCAAATCGACCGCAATTTGCGCGGGCGTGCCATTGACAAAGAGACGCTCGATTTGCCGTTTATCCCGCTTGGGCTTGATCCTGTCTCGCGGGGAGATAGCGTCACAGTGTTCGGCTATCCGGGCATCGGTGGTGGATTTTTGGTCGTCACCAATGGGTCGATCACCACCATTCAGAATGGTCGGGTGAATGGGGTATCAACCCCTGTGATTTATCAGACCAATGCCGAACTTGCCCCTGGTAATAGTGGGGGGGCGGCGGTCAATAGCAAAGGTGAACTCATCGGGATTCCGTTTTACGTCAGTTCAGAGAATCGCACGGGTGGTCGCTTAGGCGAGATTATCCCCATCACCTTGATTGCACAGGTCATCGAAAATGAGGTGAATCAGATTGAGCGTAATACCACATCCAACACCAATACCGTCACGGGCGGGATTGATGTCGATTGTGGACGAGGCATCATGATTGATGACGGCATCGAAGTGACCATTGTGCAGATGCGCTCTGGCTTTACTTATACCGTCACCGTCATTGGCTTAAACGGATTTTCGCCCCTATTGGGCATCATCACCGAATTTGGCACAACATCGTGTGTGAATACGCCCGCCGCACCAGCCAACTTTGCCGTGAGTTTGCCATCCACTGGTGAAGTGACGAACATGACCAACAGCATTCAATATAGCTTTTCGCAAGATACCGGACAAAATATGGCAGATATGCGCCTGATTGTCGGTGGGATGAATGGCACATTCGGCGAATTTTTGCTCATTTTAGAAGGCATGGCATTCAATGAATTTGATGGCAAGGGAGACCCGATCGCTGTCGGTGCGACACCGCGCCTGCTCAATTCTAACGTGCCGATGTCGGTGTATATGATAGGCATCGCCAATGCGCTGGATCCGTATTTCTTTTTGTATGACCGCGATAATCCAGATAATCCGGGCATTTCGTGTGATGATGCGGGCGTGACCAATTTGTGTTTCCCAGGTTCGTTTAGTTTGGTGGGCAGTTATATCACGCGCGCCAACCAAACACGCCTCTCTGCCGATCGGTATGATGCCATGATGAGCATCCCATTTAGCAGTTTAACCAATTTGGATAAATCGAAGACTATCCCCCTCATCTTTTTGATGGCGAGTAGCAATTATGCCTCATATGGGCATTATATATTTGCCTTACACGCCTCTTCACGTTAAGATAGCTATATAAGGGCATTTTATATGCCCTTATGGTTATGTTTTGTATCATGTTATTTTCTCTAGGTGCAGATTTGCACCTTTTGGTGTATTATTTGAGTAGTTAAATACTGGCACAGTCCCAGAGTTTGAAGGGCGAAAAATCATGAGTAAAGGTCGAATTTTAGTTGTTGAAGATGATTTTGACATCTCCAATATGTTGCGGATTTATTTCACCGGGCAGGGATATGAGGTGCAAGTTGCCCCGCGTGGGCAAGACGCGCTTGCCATGACGCGCAAGCAATTGCCCGAACTGATTATGCTCGATATTATGTTGCCCGATATGAACGGCTATGATGTGTGTAAGGAATTGCGTACCACCGCCCGTACCCGTCATGTCCCGATTATCTTCCTCACTCAGAAAGATGAACGGAGTGATAAAATCATCGGCTTAGAGATGGGCGCAGATGATTATGTCACCAAGCCATTCGACATCGAAGAACTCAAATTGCGTGTTCAGAATACCATCAATACGGCTAAATTAATCGCCAGCAAAGATGCCAAATCGGGCTTGCCCACAGGGGCGCTCATCGAAGACCATCTGCGTGCGTTGATGCGTTCTAGCCAACCGTGGACCTATATCGATATTAAAATCAATCATTTCGAGCCATTCCGTGATATGTATGGTTTTGTGGCGGGTGACGAAGTGGTGCGCTTTGTCGCGCCGTTACTCGGCGAAATTGTCGACCAGTTTGGCACATCTGATGATTTTATTGGTCATCCAGGAGGGGATAATTTCATCATCATTACCCACGCCGCCGATGCCAAGAAGATGATCCAAAGCCTCAAAGACTTGTTTGATGAACGTGTCAAACAACATTACTCATTTATTGATCGTGAACGGGGGTATATCCTCGTCCCCGATGACAAAGGTGGCGAAAAACAAGTCGAGTTGATGTCGCTCTCGATGGGTTCGGTCTCGACCAAGACACATCAATTTTCTGATATTCGTGAAATTACCGAACTCGCCGCAGAAGACCGCCGTCGCGCCAAAAGTGGCTTAGAATCGGATAATTCTGCGCCGTTGTTGACATCGTGGTAAATGATGTGTGTATACTGTCCTTCATCCTGTCCGCATGAATGAGTGCGTGTGAGGGTTTGTTATGAACCTACCGATATTATTACTGCTCGGTGGCTTTGTGGTGGTGGTGTGGATTTATTTATATTCACGCCAACGCGCCAGCCAACTAGCACAAGAATTTTTAGAGCCTGTTAATCGGGTGGCGAATTTGGGTCAGAACACCGATGGGGTGTTGGTCGCCACCAAACAAGGCAAATTGGTCTATGCCAACGAGATAGCCACCCAATGGCTGAACCTGATGACCGGACGGTTATCATTGGAACAAGTGGCACGGATGGCAGAACCATCCGAAAATTTATTGCGCTTGTTTTCTGGCGCGGGGCAATCTTCTTTTCAGATCAAAAATCGTTGGGTCGAAGCCTCATCATATGATTTGGTCTTTGAAGGTCAAGATTGTTTTGTCGTCACCATCCGCGAACTGAGCGCCAATGTCGAAGACCCCGATGTGTTAAATGTCAGCAACGCGATGGCGCTTATCAACGACATTAACGAGACGGTCAACGCGGGTATGGGTGTGGATAACGCCATTCAGACTATCCTCACACTGGTGCGGGCGGTGCTTCCTTATGAAGCCGCCGAAATTTGTCTGTGGGAAGAAGCCGATAACGCCTTGTATCAACGCGGTTGGGTGGGCGATTCGCGTTATTTGTTGTTGCTCCAAGAAACAGGCGGGCGTTATGCTTATGGGGAAGGCATCAGTGGTTGGATAGCCCAATATCGCCAACCCGTCCTCATCAATTCACAACACACATCACACGGCTTACAACCCAAATTGGCAAATTTGCCCTTCAAGTCGATTTTAGCTGTGCCGATTAACCTCGCAGATCGCTTTTTTGGCACATTTGAAGTCATGTCGTTGAACGAAAATGCCTTTACACAAGGCGACCAAGCCTTATTACAAGCCATATCCAAGACGATTGCCACCAATATTCATAACGCACAAATTTATGTCGATCAAGTGCGACGCATTGAGAGCATAGCCACCTTGCAACAAACCATCACCAGCTCGAATCATGTCAGCAATGCCGAACAAAATAAACAGGTATTTGGCACATTGTGTGAACGGGTGGCGAAACTTGTGCCAGCCGATATGTGCATCATCTTTTTATACGATTCAGATCGCAAAGGCATGGTGACACAACTGCCCGCTTATGGCATCCCCGATGCCCTCATCCGCAATGTGTTCATCCCCATGCCCGAAAATAGCCCGCAATATGATATTTTCTTTTATCAATCCAACTGGGTATCGAATGATGCCGTTGATGAACCCCTGCTCCAGCACATCGGTCTCGATTCAGTGGTGCGGTTGGCGGGCATTTATAACATGGCGTGGTTTCCGTTGCAATTGGCACAGG
>PGTJ01000438.1 GCA_002794515.1 Phototrophicales bacterium | reverse complement strand
TCTGTGCCGTCTGGCTCGGCGATGGCAATGGTTGGACGGCGGTCATAATAACCCGCACCTTCGCCGAAGGGGATGACGGCATTCAATCCATCCATGCCACCCCGATTAAACACCACCACCAACACATCACGTTCACGCGAACCCGCCTGTCCGAATGCCAAACGGGGCATCCAACGGGGGAATAAACTCTGGCTCACCCCCAATACCCCGCCTGCGACACCACTGCCTAAAAATTCTCTGCGTGTTATGCTCATACATCACATCCTTATTTATCTGACTAACGCCATTGAAATTGCGGAGAAGCGATGACCAAGCCGACCAATGTCGGCAGATATTGACGGCGCAAGCGGGCATCGACGGGGGCAGATTCATCGCCATTGCGGTTTAATAGATTGACCAAGGATTGGCGCAAATCGGTCGGGAATTGCACAGGCAATAGGCGCTCGATGACGACATCCACCAATTCGCCGATGGTGTTGGCTTGTGGGATGATGGCATCTAAATTCAGCGCGATTCCCTCGACATAGCCTTCGCCCGCCAACGCCATATTCAACGCCAAATTCCATCGATAGAGCAAGCCGTTGGTATTCAACCACGCATCGGTCACATCGGGGTAGCCATTGGGCGGATGCCACGAATACGGCAATTGCCCCATGCCTTCGAGGGGTTCGATGAACGTGTAGGTGTTATCAACATCCAGCCCGTCACGCAAAACACGCAATGTGCCGATGACGAAATCGATTGGACGGCGAAATTTTTGCCCATAGGCATTCATGAATTCATCCGAGAGCAACAAATGACGCATGGTGGCGCGAATATCACCACCTGTTGTGAAGAAAACCTCTGCTGTGCTTTGCACAATCGAATCGGGCGGAAAATCGGCGATGAAGCGCCGACATAACTTCTGAGCGATAAACCGCGCCGTAGACGGATGAAAAGCGAGCATATCGAGAACTTGTAAGCCGTCTTCAATGCCACGACCTGCGGGCATGGTCACACCTAAGATGGTCTTTTCGCCTGTGTCGTGCATATTCATATCAAAGACGAACATATCATCGCGCCCATATTGCGTTGTCCAGCCCGTGAGGGCGCGGGCGACTTCGACCACATCTTGCTCGGTATATCCACCATTCACACCAAGTGTGTGTAACTCCATCAACTCACGGGCATAATTTTCGTTGGGATGTTCTTTATCACTCACATCATTATCTAAGTACATCAGCATGGCGGGGCTTTTGGCGCTGGCGAAGAGCAAATCGCGGAAGTTGCCCAGCGCGTGCTTGCGAATCACCTCGCGGTCATCAATAATTTTTTCGGTTAAATAATCAGAAAGTGGGATGTTGAAGTGATCCGTCCAAAATTCGACCATCATCTCATATAATTGGCGCTCGCTATAAGTCGCCCGATACAACCGCGCCCACAGCATGGTGGTATACACAAAGCCATATTGCATATCGGCGACTTGGCTTAATTGCGTGGCAGGCATACTGAGAATTTGGCGCTTCGACATAAAATCATCGATTTTGGGATCTGGGATAGCCTCGTAATTCAATTGCCATTCGATATATCCCTGAATGCCCATCTGAGTGATGCGCTCGACATCTTCGGGTGTAATTCCCCATGTGAGCCGACTGAGGACATGCAACTCTGGAGAACGTGGCGAAAAATCGTCCGCCCTCCCCTGACTTTGGGTGGGCATTTTGCCCCCCAACATGGCGAAAAAATCTCGGCGATTGATTGGCATATGGTTCAATTAGCCCTTTCTACTGTTGCGCGAATCGCACATTTTCATTATATGAGTGTTTCATGAAGAAAGTCATCTGAGAGAAACGTCCTGTAATAATGTGTCAAACGATATTTCGTTAAATATAACGACAATCCCCTTTAACGTCTAAATAGGGTTGTGTTAAATGTTATAAAATTGCTTGAAGTTATGTCTTTCGTCCGTCATACTTGTGCAAACAAATGTGATGAGTAGCTTAGAAGGTGTCGGTATGACTCGTGTTTTC
>PGTJ01000107.1 GCA_002794515.1 Phototrophicales bacterium | reverse complement strand
GTTTCAAGTAGAAAAGAAAAATTGATATGGCATCAAAATCTTCCCCTAAAAAATCATTAGGCAGTTCCATCTCCACCATTGATGTTAAAAATCCAGTGACGGGCAAACTGGTCGGTACTGTCGCCAACACCGATGCACAAACCGTCGCCCAAGTGGTCGAACAAGCCCGTGATGCCTTCCCTAGATGGGTGGCATTGAGTGTGGAACAACGTGGGCAGGCGCTCCGCAAATGGGGTGATTTGATGTGGGCGGAGCAGAACCGCATCATGCGTATCATCCGCGATGAGACGGGCAAAAATGATACAGGCGCATTCGCTGAGATGATTGGCTTAGATAACACCCTCAATTATTACATCCCCAAAGCGCCCAAACTGCTCGCGCCACAATACCGCCCCAGCTTGTTCCCTATCATCCAACGGTCGCGGGTGTATTTCAAACCGCATGGCGTGGTCGGGCTGATTTCCCCGTGGAATTATCCGCTCTTCTTGGCATTAGCCGATTCTGTCCCCGCATTATTGGCGGGCAATGTGGTTGTGTATAAACCCAGCGAATTCACCCCGTTCACCGTCATGGCGGCAGTAGATTTGATGTTACAAGCGGGCATCCCACAGCATGTTGTGCAGGTGGTGACCGGTGATGGTGGCACGGGCAAGGCATTGGTGGATTTAGCCGATTATATCTGCTTTACAGGTAGCACCGCTACAGGGCGCAAAATCGCCATGCAGGCGGGTGAACGCCTGATTCCTTATAGCCTCGAATTGGGTGGCAAAGACCCGATGATCGTCCTCGAAGATGCCGATTTAGAGATCGCCGCCGCCTCTGCCATGATGAATTCGTGCGAAAATTCGGGGCAGATGTGCATCAGCACCGAGCGCGTTTATGTCATGGAGAGCATCTACGAACCATTTGTGCATCGTGTGGTGGAGTATGCCAAGTCAATGGTCATCGGTGCAGGGGATGGATTGGATGTTCACATGGGCAGTATGACCACCGAGCGTGAATTGCTCCGTGTGGAGGCACATATCGAAGATGCCATCGCCAAAGGCGCACGCCTCATTTGGGGTGGAAAACGTCGTCCAGATTTGGGTCCGTTGTTCATCGAACCCGCCATTTTGGTCGATGTTGACCATTCGATGCGTGTTATGCAAGAAGAGACATTCGGTCCCATCGTACCCATCATGAAAATCGCCAATGAACGCGAAGCGATACGCCTCGCCAATGATAGTGAATATGGCTTATCTGCCAACATCTATACCCGCGATTTAGCGCGTGGTGAGCGCCTCGCCACACAAATCGAGGCGGGGTCGGTGGCGATTAATCGCAGTAGTGCGGGCATCTCTGGCTCGATTGCCCTGCCATGGGGGGGGATGAAAGCCAGTGGGGTGGGGCGACGAGGCGGTCCAGAAGGCTTGTATCGCTTCACCAAGACACAATCGGTCTTCATGGATACGCTCATCGGCACGCGCCCATCGTTGACCATCTTAGATCCAATTACACTATTCGGTCTAAAAGCCATGCGGATCATCCGCCGTTATATACCGAATATTTGATGTATCATAGGATGAGGATTGTTGATTTATCGGGCGGATTTATATCATGTATATCCGCCCAGCGTTATTGATGAAGTCATGTGATAGTAGTTATAAGAGGGATATGGATTTATGGGTTCTTTTCTGAAACGTGTGCAACAAGGTGAACCACCGAAGAAACCGAATAACACCGAAGAGACCGATTTTAGCGACATCGAAGCTGAACTAGAGGCAGATTTAGATGCACGCTTGGGTGGCAATAATGCCCCTAAAAAGTCAGCTTCTGCGCCACCCCCTGCCGATACCAAGCCCGAAGAAAAAGCCGATGCGCCTGCGACCACCTATACGGGCGCAGTCAAACCGATTGGCTCGCTCGATGCGCCGAAAAAATTAGACACGGGTTATGTTGTGCCTGCTAAACGGCGTGTGTCGGCAACGGTCAAAAAGCTCCGCAAGCAATTACGTCCCAAATTATTGGCTTTCCCCGAAGAGATGGACGAATGGAAGCGCAATGACCCCGAAAAACAAAAAATCGTGGTCGACCGCCTTGTAGAAATCCTCAAAAAGATGAATGTCAATCTCTCTAAAGCTGAATTTGAAGAACTAAAAGAGGGATTGCTCAATGATCTGCTCGGTTTTGGGGCGATAGAACCCCTCGTGCAAGATCGATCATATTCCGAAATCATGGTTAATGGTGGCGAGGTGGTCTTTGCCGAATACAAAGGCAAATTGCGCGAGACGGATATTGTCTTTGATGATGAAGAACATGTCCAATGGACAGCACAGCGCATCGTGCGCCCACTGATGCGAACATTGAATCGCTCGAATCCGATGGTAGATGCCCGTCTACCAGATGGATCGCGGGTGCATATCGTCACCCAACCATCGGCATTGTGTGGCACGACCATCACCATCCGTAAATTTCCAGAAAAGCGCCTCACGGTAGATGACTTGATTAAATTCGGTTCTTTCAGCGAAGAGGTCGCCAAATTCTTTGAAGCCTGTGTGGTATCGCGGTTGAATATCGTCGTATCGGGCGGTACGGGATCTGGTAAAACCACCTTGCTCAATGTGCTGAGTTCGTTCATCCCCGAAGATGAGCGCATCATCACCGTAGAAGACTCGGCAGAACTCAACCTCGCCCAACGGCATGTGGTACGCCTCGAAACCGCGCCACCCATCCCAGGCACCGAAGAAGAAGGAAAATTGACCATCCGTGACCTGGTGCGTGGCACATTGCGGATGCGCCCCGATCGCCTCGTCATCGGTGAATGTCGTGCGGGCGAAGCCCTCGACATGCTCCAAGCGATGAACACTGGTCATGACGGGTCGCTGACCACCGTTCACAGCAATAGCCCACGCGATGCCATCGCCCGCCTCGAGACGTTGTGTATGATGGCGGGGATGAACTTGCCCGTGTTCGTCATCCGCGCCCAAATCGCCAGCGCCATTCACCTGATTGTGCAACAAAGCCGCCTCAAAGATGGCTCGCGCAAGGTGGTGCAGGTGACAGAAGTACAAGGCATGGAAGGCGAAAGTGTCGTCTTACAAGATATTTTTGTCTATCGTACCGAAGGACAAAAAGAGGCGGGTTATTCACATGAAGGCGGTGGCACATTACAAGCGACTGGCTTCCGTCCGAAATTCGTGGATAAGTTCAAACAATATGGCTTTAATCTGCCCGGACGCATCTTTGGTGCGGGTCAGAATAAATTTTAACGTGCTGTGGCGGTGGCGAGGGGTTTTGCGCCCCTCGTCCTGCTATTCATCGGGCGCAGATTTTGCCTTCTGGGGCAATATCAAGGTGAAGGTAGAGCCTTTCCCCAGTTCACTGCTCACCGTAATATCCCCGCCCATCATCCGTGCGAAGCGCCGACTAATCGATAGTCCCAACCCCGTCCCGCCGTATTTGCGTGTTGATGAACTGTCGACTTGCGAAAAATCTTTGAACAATTTGCCCATTTGCTCTTTCGACATGCCAATTCCCGTATCGGTGATGATGAAGACAACCTCGGCTTCTGCGCCCTCTTGGCGTTGAATTGCTTGCACATCGAGCGAGATTTGTCCATTCTCGGTGAATTTCGTGGCGTTATTTAGCAAATTGAGCAATATCTGACGCACTTTTGTGCGGTCAGTGTGAAGTTGTAATTTGCCAACATCGCTATCTGGCAATGTCAGTTGATTATTGTTCTTTTCGATCATGGGGCGAATGATGGTGGTGACTTCCTCTAATAACGGAGCGAGGTCGAATGTTTCGATGGAGAGTTCCATCTTGCCCGCCTCGATTTTCGATAAATCCAGAATATCGTTGATCAACTTAAGCAGATGCTCCCCAGATAGCCGAATTTTATTGATGAACTCGGCGATTTCATCTAATCCTGCCTCTTTTAGTTCCTCGATGCTCAATTCGCTATATCCCAAAATGGCATTGAGTGGGGTGCGTAATTCGTGGCTCATATTGGCTAAAAAGGCAGATTTGGCAAAACTGGCGGCTTCTGCCGCGTTTTTGGCTTGCATGAGCGCCTCTTGGACTTGTTTTTCTTGGCGACGGGTGACGGTCACATCGAGCAATACCCCAACAATTAAGATGAAGGCTATTCCCGCGCCTAATAGCGATAAACTGAATAGGCGGATGCTCTCTTGCCCTTGCCGATAAATATCGCGGTTCAACAACACACGTAAAATCATCGATGACCGCCCATTGATATTGGGGATGATCTGATAACTGGCGATTTGCCCCTCGCTCACAGGTTGTATGATCCCCTCACGCGGATTTCTGAGCAAGTCGGCTTGGATAGCCAAGACATCATCGGGTAAATTTTCATCTCGTACCCGAAAAATATCGATATTCAAGCGCGTTGCCTCGCGCAAATCGGCTAAAAATGGCGCATCGACAAAACGCCCCCAAATCAATACCCCCTTTTTGGGACCTGTGCGTTCTCCAGTGAGGATATTATGCGAGGCGACCATCAACATCCCTTGTGGCAACATGATAAAGCCACCCCGACCATCCAAATCATTGGGCAAATGGCGCAATATGCCTTCATTCGTCAGATACGGTTCGATGCTACTAGGGATAGTCGTGCGCGTATTGTTCACGAGGTCATACGCCCCCTCGAACATACGCTTGCCCATATTATCGATATAAAAGGCGAGATGAATGCCAAGCGTGGTGAATGTGGTATCATTTAAGTTACTGATGCGGTAATCATCATTACTATCTTGGATGAACTGATACGTGTCATCCCAATGCGCCCAATCTTCATTCAGCTTCATAAAGGCGCGCAGTTGTAAATCGAGCGCATTTACCGCACGCGCCAAATTTTCGCGGGCATCCCGTTCTTCTAATTTCAAGTAGTTATCCAGCAAAGTAGCCCGCGATGACAGATAAATCAATCCCAAGAGGGCAATTAGCGTGATGGTGATGATGAATAAAATCCGAAACCGTGTTGTCATGATGTAAACTCTTTTATAAAAGTGGTTGTGCGTGTTATCTCTATATTATCTGGTTTTTTAAGTTTCGTGCATCAATGAGGTTGAGGCTCACCCATGTCTGATAGAGAACATTCGCCCAAATTGCCAGTTTCGCCCTTATGGTTAGGTGTGTTGATGGGATTAATCATCGTGACGATGATTTTGCCAGGGGGGTATGATGGATGGTTATATTACTTTCAGGCATGGCGCGAACAAACTACCGCCCCCGCATGGGTACATTTGCTCCTTGCGCCCATAACTTTGTTGCCCGAATATCCCGCCCCGTGGCGTTGGACGGTAGTCGTGCTGATTACAGCGATTATGGTGCGTTTGGCGGTTTTGCTCGTTGGTGGGCGTTGGCTATGGGCGATTTCATCGGTGCCATTTTTATGGACGATATGGCTTGGACAAATTGAATTTATCGCCCTGATGGGCGTGATGTTGGGCTGGCTGGTCGTGCATTATCATCTGCATCCGCTATGGATGGGGGTGGCGCTAATCGCCCTCATCACCAAAGTGCAAGTGGGATGGGGAATAGCGGTGCTGTTCATCTTTTGGTTGTTGATAGAGCGCCGTTGGTGGGATTTGTTATATACAGTGGCGACTGCGCTGATTATTTTGCTCATCACCTTGCTGATATATCCCAACTGGATACCTTTGTGGCTGGATAGCTTGCGCCAACTCAGCCCTAGTGGACGTTATTTCGATTCGTCTATTTTCCCTATCGGCTTGTTGGCATGGGGCATTGCCCTAATGCCCATTCGCGCATCGAAATTACAACGATTGCGCCTTGTGGCATGTGCCACGTTGTTGGGTAGCCCCTATTTTGCCAATTATCATTGTATGACGGTGGTCGCCATCACACCCCGTCCTGCCTATTGGTTTGTGTCGTGGTTGACGGTTATCCCCATGCTCATCGCCGATAATCAACGCTTGGCGTGGATCATCCCATTGACGATTTTGTTTGGCGAGGCGATGGTGGCATGGTCACAACGCCACACCATAATTGACAGGGTGCGCGCACGGATGCTATACTAGAAGCAATTCACGAAATAAAGAGAGCCTTTTTAACAATATTTTTTCACGAAAAATTTGTTAAGGCAATGAGGTTATTAGTAGTCATTCGGGTCGGTCTTGCACGGCAAACCCTCCGAACCGTGTCAGGGGCGGAAGTCAGCAGCACTAAGGAGTTCCGTTTGGGTGTTGCGAGGGTGCCGGCTCGAATCACTGCTAATAACCTTTTTGTTTCTCATCAATATATGGGTGGGGACTTGGGATATATCATCACATGAACACACCATCTCAACCGAAAAAAGCAGATAGCCTATATTACTTATTCGCCTTGCTCATCTTCATCGGTGTGGGCATCACCATTGCAGGGGTGATCTTGCTCAATCGCCCAACCGCCACACCATTACCACCCGCACCGACTCGCAAGCCCATCACCGTGAATTTAGAATTGGATGGTCGCAAATTCTCTGTTTCGACATTCGCCCAAACTGTAGATGCATTTCTCACCGAACAAGCCCTCATCTTACGCCCAGATGACTTGCTCATACCATCTGCCGATACACCACTCACCGAGCAGATGACCATTCGCATTCAACAAGCCAAACCTGTGCAAATTTTTGTCGATGACCAATTGACGGTGATGAACACCACCTTCACCACACCGTTCGACATCCTCAATCGCGCCAATATCACGGTGAACCCCGCCGATGCCCTAAGCATTAACGGCACACCCATATCCCAAGCCGATATGATGTTATGGGATGCCCCTGTGAGCGACATTCGTATACGGCGTGCAGTCACTATCCGCATCCGCGAAGGTGATGATGTGCGTTTATTCCAGACGACTGCCCAAACGGTCGCCGATGCGTTGTATGAAGCGGGTATTGTATTATTTTTGCCCGACCAAATATCGCCCGCGCCGATCGAGCGTGTTGTGGCAAACATGGAGATTATCATTGACCGCTCAAGGGAATTATTCATCCGTGCCGATGGCGAGACTGTCCAAACTCGTGTACGCGCCCAAACCATCGGCGAGGCGCTCATCGAGAGCGGTATCGTCCTCAATGGTCTCGATTATACCATCCCATCGGCATCCGAACCGATTACCGCGGGGATTACCGTGCGCGTCATCCGCGTCACAGAAGATATTATCAGCGAGCAGTCGCCTATCCCCTATGAGTCGGTTTTACAAGCCGACCCCAATTTAGATCTAGACCGCCGTGCCATCATCCAAACGGGGCGGGAGGGGGTGTATCAGCGTAATTATCGTGTTCGCTATGAAAATGGGGTAGAAATTCGGCGCGACCTCATCGAAGAATTTACCGCACAAGCCCCACAAAATGAAGTGGTGGCGTATGGCACAAAAATTACCATCCGCACCATCGAAACACCAGATGGTGTGTTGGAATATTGGCGGAAATTCCGCATGTATGCCACCAGTTACTATCCCGCCGAATTGGGTGGTGATAACATCACTGCCATCGGCGAGACGTTGCAAAAGGGCATTGTCGCCATCGACCCGCGCATCATCCCGTATCGTCTGAATGTGTATGTGTTTGGGTATGGCATTGGGCGCACAGCCGATACAGGCGGTCCGCGCACCACGCCCTATTGGATAGACTTGGGTTATTCGGATGAAGATTGGGTGGGATGGTCGCGTTGGGTGGATGTGTATGTCCTCACCCCTGTGCCAGAGACGATTAATTATCTCTTGTCACTGAATTACAATGGTGGTCCGCTGCCACCC
>PGTJ01000651.1 GCA_002794515.1 Phototrophicales bacterium | reverse complement strand
GGCATTAGGGTCATCTTTTGGCGGTGGATATTGGCGTATCATCAGCGAATCGCATAATTCAAATGTGGCAGATAGCACAACCCGTTGGCGATTATCAATATAGCTGGCGTGTCCTTCTATAAATTGCGGGGTAGCATGTGATAAGTCATTATTTACCCAGCCCAAGAAACCGGTTATTGTGCGTAAATCATATTCGTATATCGCCCAACTATCTACCACACATTGCCCATAACCCCGATTTTTGCGTGCGCCCATCGGGATTTCACCATCCTGCAAGGCTTTGAGCAGGGTGGCAAAGGCTTGTTTATATGCCTTTATATCATCACCATCGTGCAGTACCAATTCGATGCACACATCAAACTTTGCACCTGCTTCCCACACATCCAACTTGAATAACTTTCCATCTTTTGCCGTGCGTGTTTTGGAGTTAATTGCTACGCCATCTCGTGTGCTTCTGCGTCCAGATTCGGTATAGGCATCATGAATAATAAGGCGACTTTGGTTGCCTTTATCTTCATCGAGCGCCTCGCCAAAGAGTATTTTCATGATGCTATCAGCGTCTTCATCTTTTTTACGATACCCCACTGTGCGCTGTGTCAGATAGTGACGTAATCCGCCTGCAATGGTCGCGCCGGGCAGAATAGGGGTATCGTGAATGGGGTCAGATAACAATTCCAT
>PGTJ01000157.1 GCA_002794515.1 Phototrophicales bacterium | reverse complement strand
TGAGAAACGTTCATGAAAACTCGCTCAAATAAAGTTTACCAAACAGCGCTTTGATGAAAAAATCCCTGAATGATGATAAACAATAAACACAAACAATCATGATTGAATTTTTTGGAAATCTGACTTTAATTGTTCTAATTCCGATTTTTGTTGTGCGATTTGATCTGCTAACAGGGCAACTTGTTTTTGGGCTTCACGATATTTTTTGCGCCAAGATGAAACAAAAATCCACCAAGCAATCAAAGCGCTTATCACAAAGGAATTGGTCAATGAGGTGGTGAGTGAATCCCCTCGTGGATAGCCGATCAACGCGGCGATTATGCCCATCAGCAAAAAAATGACTGAAAAATAAAGTTCAATGCGCGATTTCATCATGCGCCGATTTTTTTGCAGTTGCCTTTGCAAATGCACCAAATTCGATTTGATCTGATTTGCCTGATGTTTGATGAGCCACCTTTCTGCCGTGATTTGATCGCCAATTGCCCAATAACCGTCTTGTAAATCGCCATAGATGACATCACCATACTGAGGCAAGACATCGTTCTTGTCCATCTCGATGAGCATCAGTGCCAGCTCAAGATTTTCAATCACACTTTCGATTAAGCTGTAAGGGACTAAATTTAATCGTTTGAAGATGGATTGGACATAATCTCGTTTATCAAAAATGGCTTCAATATCCTTTGTTGATTGTTTCAGTTGTCGCCTAATCTGACTAAGCTGTTTTTGATAGAGGCGAATTTTATCGATACGGGCTTTTTCGGTTGGAAGATCTGCCCAATTTTCTCTAAAAATCCCTGTCGCATGTATTTTAGTCAGTAATTGCTGAGGTGTTAGCATAACCAAACCTATCATCAATGCGATTTTATGAGTATTCAGCTATCCTTTCAACTTCATCTCGAAATGGTGGCTACTCAACACATTGAGTCAAAATCATTTACAAAGTGATAATATTTATCTTATCAGCAAAACGCTGAAAATCGACAACATTGAGTGTAAAAAGATTAGGGATGTCATGTGCCAACATGGTCGCTACGATATTGGCATCATGAACCTGTTTACCCTGTATTGGGTATTGTTTAACCAATTGAAGGAGTGTGTCTCGTACAACAGTGGTTTCATCAGCAACTTTGAATAATGATTTTACCAATTGCAACTCATGCACGACATCATTCATTGTGAGGGGCTTTTGGAGTGTTTTGGGATGTGTGGCTTGTACCATAAATTCACGAATAATTTGTCCACTTATCCAAAATTCCTTCTCCTCACGTATCATCTGCTTGACCATCACATCAACATTCGTGTGTAAATCCATTTTTCTCAATAATACACGTAAAACAATATTTGTATCTAAAAACACTTTATCGCCCATCATCATCATACCAATCTTCACGGCGGATAGACGGTATTTCGTTCACAAGGTTATCTAATTTTACCATATCCAACAATTGGATTTTTTCTTCAGGCGTAAGCGAACGCTGGCTGGCACGATGCGTTAATATGCGGATAATCAGGGCTTGCTGTTGCTCCTCCGTCAATTGGTCTACTAAGTGTGCGATTTGCTCATAATCAAGTTTGAGATTTGCGACCATATTCAGCTATCCTTTCAACTTCATCTCGAAATGGTGGCTACTCAACACAAAACCTTCATTCAGATAGAGGCGGTGAGCATGGTGACGCTGATACCCCGAATCGAGGTGGATGGCATCGCAATCGTTGGCGATGGCAATATCTTTGACATATTGCAACAACGCCGAGCCATATCCCCTGCCCCGCGCATCGGGATGGGTGATGAGGTCATCTATATACATAATTTTGCCCCACGCCAAATATTCCAACAGGCGAAAGCCAATGGCGCTCACAACCACCCCATCGGCTTCGATGGCGACCATCTGAAACCCGACTTGCATCTGACGCAAAACTTGCGCCACAAATACCTCTTCGGTCAGGTGTGGACGCAAATGATGATATGTCTGGTAACAGGCGCGAATTTCGGCTTCGGTTTGGATGGTTTTGAGGTTCATATTTTATCCCTTATGATGTCCCATGACATTCAAGCGTGATTTGACGCGCACCGCGACTACCTCGCCCTTAACCGTGATATCATCGCCTGCCCATAGATCGCACTTCACGACTGCTTTTTTGTCGGTGATGTCTTTAATCCGCGCTCGCAACACCAATTCGATACCCATCGGCGTGGGTTTGAGATACGTAACGTTTAGATTGCCTGTCACACAGGTGATTTCTTCGCCACTATCAGGCGAGATACCCAGCCTATCATAAAAAGCGGCGATGCTCGTGCCGATGCTATGACAATCAATCAAGCTGGCGAGCAAGCCACCATACACAAAACCAGGGAATGCCGTATGATGGTCAGAAGGGGTGAACTTACACACCCCTTCTTGCCCATCCCAATAGGTCTTGATATGAAGCCCGTGTGGATTGTTGCGTCCACACCCATAACAAATCGCGGCTTCATCAGGATAAAAATCTTGGATGGGGCGATTCATTGTTCACCCTTCTGCTTTACGCATGTAATTCATGCCCAATTTTTGACGGGCTTTATCACGCAGATCATCGACCAATTCCAACACCTTGCCGGGATTAGGAACACCATCGAATACAAATGCGCCTTTGGCATTTGCCCCGCCCGCCGTCTGACAAATCAGGTCGCCAAAGCCGAAAATGGTCGGAAAGATGCCGTTGCGTTCAATGGTCATCTCTTCAATGTTGATCAGGTCTGTGGATGCCATACGGTGATGAAACCAGTGATTTTTGGTGCTATCAATCACCCGTTGGTCGGTGACAATCCACACATCGTGTTGATAGCGATACCAAATCAGATAACCAACGGCAACCGCCCCCACCGCCCAAACAATGGTGGCAATCCGAAACACCACGCTGATAAAATCACCGGTGTTCGGCGAGAGCCATTGAAATAAAACAATCGGCAACACACCACCTAACACCGTGGCTATCATTTTCAAGACGAAATAAATGGGGTGTGTTTTGAGGACTTGTACCAGTTGTTCCTCTTTTTGTAGTTCGAGTGGTAATTTTTTCATGCGAATTTGCTCCTATCTGGATAACACAAGACTGTTTTTAGTGTAACGCAAATAAGGCAATTTTGCTTAATCAATTGCGATAAATGGTGATGATACATCTCACGGTGTATGGGGTTCAGATAAAATTTGGGTCATCGTTTCGGCATCGATATTCCCACCACTGATGATCACCCCGACTTTTTGATCTGTAGCCGATACAACCCCACTGAGCAAGGCAGATAATCCCAACGCGCCAGAGGGTTCTATCACCAACTTGAGCCGATAAAATGCGAAACGCACAGCATCTTTGATGGCATCTTCGCTGACCGTTTGCATATCATCCACATATTGCAACACCAAACGGAATGTGTGGTCTATCCCAAGTGAGGGTGTGCGTGTGCCATCGGCAATCGTGGGTGGGTTATGGATGGTATGCAAGGTTTTAGTCCGAAAAGATAATGTCGCATCATTGGCGAGTTCTGGCTCAATGCCAATCACGCGGATTTTGGATGATGACCCTTTTGCGGCGATTGCCGACCCGCTCAATAATCCACCACCACCGCAACACACCAGCAACAGGTCTAAATCGGGTATATCTTGAAGCAGTTCATATGCCGATGTCCCCTGCCCCGCGATGACCTGTGGATGGTCGTATGGTGGGATGATGGTATATCCGTGTTCATATGCGAGTTGTTCTGCCAATTGTTTGCGATCAGCTTCTGCGGGGTTATAAAACACGATATTTGCCCCATAATCGGCGGTGGCGGCACGCTTGGTGGCGGGGGCATTTTCGGGCATGACGATGGTGGTTTTGATGCCCAACAATTGCCCGACCAACGCCACCGCTTGGGCATGATTACCACTCGAATAGGTGATCACACCACATCGTTTTTGGTCATCGCTCAATTGGCTGATAGCGTTATATGCGCCACGAAATTTGAATGCGCCCACACGCTGAAAATTTTCGCATTTCAAAAAGACTTGTGCGCCTGTGCGCTCATTCAGTGTGCGTGATATGATAATCGGGGTACGATGGGCAATATGTCTCAGGCGTTCCGATGCCGATACCACATCGGCGAAGGTCACATCATTCATGATTAACGCTTGGGCGGCAGTTGTCGGCGATGACGCACAGGAACAGGCACCAGTTGAGGGTCATCTTTTTTGCGTTTTTCGGGATTAAAGACGCGCTCAACATCTTCCCAAACACGCCGAATACCTTCTGCCACATCATCCAACAAACTTCTACGCTCTGCCACGTCAATCCATCCTTTCTGACTATAAACACACAACCCCTCGGCTATGTTCCAGATAGCAAAGGGGTTGTATGCGGGTTGGACTGTTTTTATTCTCAGTCATGGACCTAAAGAGACTCGAACTCTTGACCTCTTCAATGCCATTGAAGCGCTCTCCCAACTGAGCTATAGGCCCCAATCAATGGCGCGATTATATACCCTCTGCTATTCGGTTGTCAATTGTTATATTTAGCATACAACAATTTTTATGAAAATGTTGATACCATTTTATGGGTATTCTATAAGAAATTTTTCGACAAGCTATACAAAACACCCCGATTTTACAAACAATTTACATGGCTGTGTGTCTAGTGTTTGGCATTAGCCTTTGTCATGCTTCAATGCTTGGGCATAATATGCCACAGATTGGCGCAATTCAGACAAAACATCATCGGGGATATCGGGCAAATATGCCCCTTTTTGAACAAATTGTTCAAAACTTTGTACAGCCGAACTATCCCCACAGGCGCACGCTGCGGCATCTTCAAACCACAACACGCGCCCGCGAATTTGGTCGATGGTCGCGCCATTCACACCACCATCATCCGTTGCCCACATCCATGCGGTATTGGGGGGATTGGTCATAATAACACCTCGCCCATCATAATATTTGCGATAAAAACAGCTTGGTGCGGTCGTGTTGTGGATCGACAAAGAAGTGTTCAGGTGTACCCATCTCGACAATGCGCCCACTATCCATGAAGATAACCCGATCTGCCACCTCGCGGGCAAAGCCCATCTCGTGCGTGACGACAATCATGGTCATGCCACCGCGTGCCAATTCTTTCATCACATCCAACACTTCTTTGACCATCTCTGGGTCGAGGGCGCTAGTGGGTTCATCAAAGAGCATGATTTTGGGGTTCATCGCCAAAGCGCGGGCAATCGCCACCCGTTGTTGTTGCCCACCAGACAGTTGCATAGGATATTTATTCGCCTGTTCGGGGATGCCCACCCGTTTGAGCAATTGCAAGGCGATATTTTCTGCCTCTTGGCGTGGGCGACGACGCACATACCGTTGTGCTAAGGTGATATTTTCCATCACCGTCAGATGTGGGAATAAATTGAACGATTGGAAGACCATGCCCGTCTCGCGGCGGATGGCGCTGATTTTGGTGATGTCGTTGGTCAATTCGATGCCATCGACAATGATTTGCCCCTCTTGATGCTCCTCTAGGCGATTGATGCACCGAATGAGCGTAGATTTGCCACTACCCGATGGTCCGATGACCACGACTACTTCGCGTTCTCCAACTTCGAGGTCGATATCTTTCAGGGCATGAAAATCGCCAAACCATTTATTCACTTTGCGACAAATAATCATCGGCTTGCCGATGGTATGCGGTACGACTGGTGCTTGTATTTCATCCGTAGCCATAATCTGAACATCCTTAAAATATGCTATCATTTACAAACGCCGTGTTTTGCCCGAACCACTGGCTTCGAGCAGGCGACTCACATATGCCATGACATAACTGAACACAAAATAAATCAGGGTAATGAAGAACAAGCCCTCGGCGCGTGTGCCGATGAATTCTGCCTGCACCGTCATCACACCAACAAAGCCTGTGAGGTCGGTCAAGCCGACAATCGCCACCAACGATGTATCTTTGAACAGAGCGATGAATTGCCCGACCAGCGCAGGAATGACCGCTCGCAAGGCTTGTGGCAAGGTGATAAGCAAGGTCACTTGCCATGCCGATAAGCCCAATGCACGGGCGGCTTCGGTCTGACCGGGCGGGAGCGCTTGCAACCCACCACGCACATTCTCTGCCAGATATGCCGCGCTGAAGATAATCACCGCCACCAACGCCCGTATGGTGCCTGGGATTTGTGTAAAAGCAGGATTGATGAGCGGTATCATCAATTGCATCATGAACAATACGGCAACAAATGGCGAGCCACGCACCAACTCGATGAACAATGTACAACCATATTTGATGGCGGGCAATTTACTCCGCCTGCCCAATGCCAAGCCCACACC
>PGTJ01000579.1 GCA_002794515.1 Phototrophicales bacterium | reverse complement strand
TTGCCACCCGATCAATCTGAAGCCGTGCGGCTTCTGGGCTGATATGGGGGTCTAGTCCACTGGCAGAGGCGAAGAGCATTTCTAATGGCACTGCTACATCATGAGTTAAATTGTGTGCCTCGCGGAATGCTTGCTCTCGCGCTTTTGCCATCTCTGCGAGGGTGCTATTGATGGGGCTATAATTGGTTGCGCCGGATGCACCTAAGTGTTCTGTAGATGACCCAAGCATATAATTCACCGCCGATGGGCGCGACCAAAAATAACGCGGGTCTGTTGTGCTTTGTCCAATGAGTGATGAGCCAATTATTCTGTCATCGCGTTTTATCAGACTTCCATTGGCTTGTGTTGGAAAAACGAGTTGCCCAACCAGGGTAATGCTAAGCGGATATAGAATCCCTGTTATCACGGTCAATATCCCAAACAAACGTAGTGCATTGAAGAGCAATTTTAACATATTTCCCTCACTTTAGGCTAACCCAAGCAGAATGATGACCATATCTATCAATTTGATGCCGATAAATGGGGCAATCAAGCCCCCAAAGCCATAAATGAACAAGTTGCGTTGTAATACAGCCGATGCCCCCATCGCCTTATAGCGAATTCCTTTTAATGCGAGCGGAATAAGGGCAATGATGATGAGGGCATTGAAGATGATTGCACTCAGAATGGCGCTCTGTGGCGATGCCAAATTCATGATATTCAATGCGCTCAAGGGACCTGGTTCGCCAGATGTAGCATAAATTGTCCCAAATAGGGCAGGGATGATAGCAAAATATTTTGCCACGTCATTAGCAATGCTAAAGGTTGTTAATGCACCGCGTGTCATCAGGAGTTGTTTGCCAATCTCCACCACTTCTATTAGCTTGGTTGGGTCGCTATCGAGGTCGATCATATTTCCTGCTTCGCGGGCAGATTGCGTGCCAGTATTCATCGCCATGCCTACATCTGCTTGTGCCAATGCGGGTGCATCATTTGTTCCATCACCCGTCATGGCGACCAAATGCCCCTTCGCTTGTTC
>PGTJ01000316.1 GCA_002794515.1 Phototrophicales bacterium | reverse complement strand
GTATTATACATCAAAACACCTTTTTTTGAGATGAGAATGATCAACGCATGTCGCTCAGTGACCACATCGTCCGCACATCCATATCCCAATCGGTGGGCATCGTCCCTTTTTTGAGTTTATCGCCATAGCGAAAATGTGCAACGGCGGCGATCATGGCGGCGTTATCGGTACATAAATTCAAAGGCGGGTAGCGCACAGGCAAATCGGTCTCTTTTTTCATCATGGCGCGTAGGCGCTGATTGGCGCTCACACCGCCTGATAAAAAGACCTCTGTCGCGTTATAGGTTTTTGCCGCTCGTGCTGTTTTGATCACCAATGTCTCGACCAATGCCTCCTGAAAGCTGGCGGCGACATCATTCACCGATATATCCGTGCGGAGTTGCGATTTTTTATCGGTTTTATCGCCCGATGGTTTGACCATCACCTCGCGCATGACGGCGGTTTTTAATCCAGAGAAGCTGAAGTCGTAACTGTCATCGCGCTTGGCGCGTGGAAAGGCATATGCCGATGCGTTGCCATTTTGCCCCGCTTTTTCGATGTGCGGTCCGCCAGGGAAGGGCAAGTTGAGCATCCGCCCGACTTTATCGAAGGCTTCGCCTGCGGCATCATCTAATGTGCCACCGAGCCGTTCATACTGTCCATGTCCGCGCATGAGGAGCAATTCGGTGTGTCCACCACTGACTATCAACACCACTACCGGAAATTCGACCTCACGAAATGGTTGGGTGAGCCAAAGCGAATACACATGCCCTTCGAGGTGATTAATGCCCATCAGGGGCTTGTTGAGCGACATGGCTAATCCTTTGGCGTAGTTGATGCCCACCAACAACGACCCGACCAATCCGGGACCTTGTGTGACGGCGATGCCGTCTAATGTCGCATAGGGAATTCCCGCCTCGCGCATGGCTTGGTCTACGACTGTGCTAATCGCCTCGACATGGGCGCGGGATGCCACCTCTGGAAACACCCCCCCATATTGGGCATGTAGATCGATTTGCGAGGCGATTACACTCGATGCGATGGTTTTGCCATCGATGACCACTGCCGCGGCGGTCTCATCACATGAGGATTCAATTCCGAGAATATAAGTCATATCACACTCAAATTCATCCAAAATCGGGTATGAATGCTTATTTTATCGCAAAATAACCCCTCATTTAAGCATGATTTGTAGAGGAATTGTCGTTTACATTTTTAGGAACTGTCATATTGCGATATAATCCGTTACAATTGATACAAGTCAATAGTTGGTGATAGGAAGTCGCGTATGGTTTGGCAAATTGTGATTATCATCTCGACACTCATCTCTGCCAGTGTGGGCTTGTGGTGGATTAATGACCGTTGGCGTAAGCGCACCATCACCTTATTAGAAGATATTGCCAAGCGCAAGTCGAATGAAGACGACATGGCATTAAAATTGAAGCAACTGAACATCATGCGCCAAGTGTCTGAGGAATTGAGCGACCGATTGAGTATGGATTCGTTGCTCAATATCGCCTTAGATGCGGCAATGCGCCTCAGCGATGCTAGTGCAGGGTTTATTTATGTCCAAAATCCGCCCTATGGTGGTTTGTTGAAGACTGTGGGTAAATACACCGCGCCCACCGAACTGCGACAAGATTTACAATTGGTCGATTTAACCCATTTTTCGGCACAGCTCCATGCCTGTGTAGATGACAAAATATATCCTATTCCCCATTTGCCCGATACAAAAGCACAAATGATAATCCCCTTACAATCGCAAGATAAAATTATTGGCATCCTCAATTTAGAAACCGCTTATACTGACCGTTTTACCGAAGATCGATTTCAGTTTATGCAAATTTTGGCGGGGCAAATTGGTGTGGCATTAGATAATGGCAGGTTATTTACCCAAGCACAGCATCAGGTGGTTGAATTACAAAGCCTATATGCCAAATTGAGCGAACTGGAACATCTCAAAACAGATATGATACGATTGGCGGCACATGATTTACGCAATCCATTGTCTGTCTTGATGAGTTATGTTCAGCTTCTCGAACAAGACCAAGATAAATTTGAACCACAATATCATTCATACTTCAAGACAATGGCACATGTCATCAACCGTATTTATAACATCATCAACGAAATTTTGTCATTAGAACGCATTGAACAAATCGCCATTCAGCAAACACAAGAGACAATCGAACTGGCGACACTCATCCAAGATGCCATTGTCGAATATGACCATCAAATCCAAAGTAAAAATCAGAAGGTACTCACCGATATTGATGAGGCGGTCGAGCCTGTTTTGGGGGATAGGGCGCAAATTCATGAGGCGATTATCAATTTGTTGAGCAATGCGGTCAAATATACCCCCAGCAGTGGCAAAATCATCATTCGCCTCAATCAGCAACAAGATAATGCCGTCTTGACCATTACGGATACGGGTGTCGGCATTCCAGAAGACCAACAACCGAATTTATTTAAGCCCTTTTTCCGCTTACAAGATCCGACTAATCCGCAACTAGATGGCACAGGATTGGGTTTGAGCCTCGTGCGGAATATCATCGAAAGACATCGGGGCGAAATTATCTTCAAGAGCAAATATGGTGAGGGTAGCACATTTGGCTTCAAATTGCCGTGCGATAAAAAATCATCAGATGCCTTGCCGACCAGCGCTTAATTTTGAGACAAAAACAGGTTTTTGGCGTACTATAGATTGTGTTTTTACTCCATCTATAATCAGAGGCGATTATGACCCACACCTATCCCATTTGGGAGACCCCCACTCGTGGTAAGGCGCAAATGATGTATGCCCAAATGCGCCAAGCAGATCCTGTGCATCGTGCTATTGGTCCTATCAGCAAGAATCCGTTTTGGTTTTTGACCCGTTATGAAGATTGTGTCAATTTCCTCAAAGACCAACGTTTTGGCAAAGAAATTCATCACTCTTTGCCCCCAGAATTGGCGAACCGTTATTTTCCACCACCCGACCCCGATGATATTTTTGCGGTGGTGAATTATCACCTGCTCAATATGGATGCTCCC
>PGTJ01000251.1 GCA_002794515.1 Phototrophicales bacterium | reverse complement strand
GTCCATCTTATCTTGAGCGATGATCTCATTGGCAGTCCGCGCCATCTCGACAAATTTCGCCGTATATTCAATCTCGATGAGCGGGAAGCCGTGCGCTTCTGCCACCTCGACCATCTCTGGCGGGGCAAAATCAATCCGTTGCCCAACGGCGATGATGAGACCCGCGACATTTTTCGCATCTAATGCACGGATGTAATCGCGCCGTCCATCGGCATCTGCTGGGATGTTGAAGGCGGTGGTCAAGATGAGTTCGCCACCATTGAGCCAATGCGCCACCTCTGGCACAGCACCATTATGCACATATCCTATCGGGCGGTCGAGGTTATGCCGTCCCGCCACCACTCGCGCCCCCCGAAACGGTTCTAATTCTAATGCTTGTGCAATTGTCAGCATATCCCTATTTCTATGATGGTCAGGTTAAGATAAAATACCGAAAAGACATGCGTTATAAAGCCACACAATAAGGTCACATAACGCATCTGCCCCTTCAGGGCTGTCATCAAACAGATTGGTGCCGTGTTTATCGCCTTGATACATCTGTACAGTGACATCCCCTTGCGCCTTCATGGCTAATTCAAACACACTGGTGGCGCTATAAGAATCGCCACGAGAGGCGATAAATAAAATGGGGCGTGAGCCATAATCACCTTGTAATGTCGATGCAGGTTGAACACCAAAAAAATCAGACCCTGGCGAAATTGCCACAGTCGATTCGCATTCGGGAGTCTGGGCGCAAGCAATTATTCCTAAATTTGCCCCAATGCTCGCCCCAACGATGTATATCTGATTAATGCCCTGTTCGCGTAACCACTCAATCCACTTTTGCACATCGGCTTGGGCTTTCTGTGGGTCAAATTCGCCACCCGTCACGCCAAAACCACGCATATCGGGGGCTAAAATATTCAGACCCGCTTTCAATAAGCCATCAATAGCAGAGTCCCACGATGTGCGGTCTTTACGCATCTGATGCAACAACAATACGGCGCTGGTGCTATCTTCATTACTGTAAAAACTGCCATGCAATGTCCGACCATCTGTTGCAGGAACTTGTACATAATTCACAACCAAAACCGCAGGCTCAGGTTGCGGAGTTTGTGCAACAATAGGGAAAACGATACTCAATAACAGTAACAGGCTTATCCATCGTTTAATCATCAGTGACCTACCTTTGTTTACTACTTTGTATATATGACGGTATATCTTATTTTACCCCATTTGGCTGGCGTTGTCCTAAAATAGATAATACCACACCACCGATAATCACCATACTGCCGATAATTTCGAGGATTAAGGGTGTCTCTGAAAAGAATACAAATGCCACAATCCCCGCCAAAACCGATATAATCTGCGAGGCGATGCTGACAATGGTGGCGGGCAAATAACCAACGGCATAATTAAATGCGCCGTGTCCGAGCAAAGTGACAAACATCGCTACCGCCCATGCCCACAAAAATGCCTCTGGCACATATCCGAATATCGGCTCTTGGCTGATGAACGCCACCAACAACCCCGTGACCGATGCGATGCCGTTCACCATCCAAATATATGGCAACAACGACACCCGCGAGCGCACACGCCGACCAATCAGCAAATACACCGCGCCACCAATCGCCGCGCCTAAGCCCAATAAACCACCCAAGAGCGGGTTGGCTTCTGGCAATGTATCGGCACGGGCGACCACTGCATCGGTCGGGACAGATTCAATAGAGGGCGCAAGCGCGATGGTGATGCCACCGGCAAAGGCGACAAAAATGCCGATGATGACCCACTTGCCCAATTTTTCTTTGAGGAAGGTCATCTCTAAAATGGCGACCCATATCGGACCAGTGTTGGTGACGACTTGTGAGACCAAAATCGAGGTATATGCCAATGATGCCGCCAGAAAGTTGAAATGCACCGCGAGCAATATCCCAGCAACGGTGATAAATATCATATCCCGCCTGCTGATGTGATTTATTTGATGACGATAGCGCCGTAAGACGAATGGTGTGAGGATGAGAAACGCGGGGAATAAACGCCAAAAAACCACCGCCTGAAAGGGCATTCCCAGTTGTTGGGCGGCTCTCATGCCGATGGGCGCGATGGTGGCGAAGACCAATGCTATCCCCACCACCCAATAAGAGCGAACTTTGGGATCGGTTTGGATAGCCTTAAATGTGGCTGTATTGGTGATGTGTTGTATCACAGAAAAATTGACCTTTAGATGAGAATAAACGCATAGCATTAATCATAACGCATGTGCCTATTGCCATGTTATGCCAATTTTTTCATCAAAATCAAGATAAGTGCGGGTGATGTCTATCGGCTGATGTGATGCACACATTTTTGTATGCCAACATTTCTTGGGCGGGTGTTCGATCGCCATTATTGCTGATGCGACGTGGGGCAGATAAGAGCGTGATTTCAAACCCCGCATGTTGATACAAGTCGATAATACGCGCTGTCGCCTGATTCGATACGACCATCGGATTGGCATAATCCGCCAACCATGCCACTAATCGGCGCTGGTCATCCCACGAAAAATCTTCTTTGGCATAACTGGTGAACGGCACATCATATGGCGGGTCGATATATAAAAAATCATCATCCCCAATGTTGAGCGATGCAAAATCGCCACAAGCAAATTCCCATCGTTCAAACAGGGGTTTATATTGGTCAAATCCGTGTTTGGTCAAATACGGGATGTGTTTATATGCCCCAAATGGCACATTGAATAAGCCCTTGCGATTGAATCGGCATAAGCCGTTGTAACACGTCCGATTGAGATAATAAAATAACACCGCCGATTCGGGCGTGTTGGCGCGATTTTCCGCAATAGCCATGTTGAATTGGTCGCGTTTGGCATAAAAGGTGGCGTGGTTGTTATCCTCTGGCGATAAATCCACCGCATCAACTCCGCGTTGCATCCAACGATATAGATTAATCAGGTGGGGATTGATGTCGTTCAACAAGGCACGCTTCGGATTGAGGCTTAGGGCAACACCTAAGCCACCGCAAAACGGCTCGACCAGTCGCATGTGTGAATACGATTGCCAAATGGGGGTGAGATGTGGAATAAGCCAGCGTTTTCCACCTGCCCATTTGAGGGGTGGTGTGAGCATGGTCATTCCCCAATTTCGACCAAGCGTTGACCGCGCTCGACCACATCCCCTTTTTGGGCATACACCCCTTTTATCACACCATCATGCGGGGCGCTGACGCGGATTTCCATCTTCATCGCCTCTAGCAACACCAACGTTTGCCCTTTCTTCACAACATCGCCCGTAGCCACCAACACATCCACCACTTTACCGGGCATCTGCGCCGTCAAATCATCACCACCACCTGCCCGTTTGCGTTTGCGCGTTTGTGGCGATGGTTGGATGAGCGTCATGCTCCGACCATCGGCGTGGGCATAACGTTCTGCACCATTTTGGGCGGTATACACCACCTCGCGCCCACCATCCCAGGTGATGAGCCATACACCATCGCCGAGTGAGGTGGCGTGAATTTCGTAGGCATCGCCATTGATGGTGATGGTATATGCGCCATCCCCACCCTGTTGTAAATTGAGATGATACAGATGATCACCGTGTTGGTAAGTCACATTCATGATTTTCGCCTTATGGACAACCCGCTTCATTGGGGCGGAGCGTCTTGGATAATTCATCGAAATACGGGCGATTATCCACCGTCACAGCAACAATCAGGGTCGCGGTGCGAACGGGTGTGATGGGAATCACCCAGTAGCGCAAATTATACGCGATACGGTCGATGATTGCATCATATTCATATAGGCGAATATCACCAAATGTACAACTTTTCACACGGCGCGAAACATTATAACTGCTCAAGGCTTTGGCAATCCACGCATCATCAATGCGCTGGCTGGCGATGAGCGCCGTTTCGGGTTGGGGTGTGCTGGCATCGAAGCGCAAAAAGTCTAAATAGACCAAACTGGTCGGTTGTTGGCGGTTGAGTTCCACAGT
>PGTJ01000432.1 GCA_002794515.1 Phototrophicales bacterium | reverse complement strand
ATTCCCTATATTTCAAACCTAAAGAAAGTAAATTACAATGATGCACAGGCTTTTAGTTGATATCAAGGAGCAAAAAATTCTATGAAAAAGCTGACCCTTGCAATTTTATTCATCGGCTTATTGGCGCTATCGCTCGTCCCTGCGATGGCACAAAATACCGCCCAAGTGCGCCTTGCCCATTTCTTATTGGGTGGTGGGAATGTCGATTTGTACATCAATGGTGAATTATCGGCAGTGACACGTCTCGGCTATGGTAATGTTTCTAACTGGTATACCATCGCCCCAGGTACTTATAGTATTGCCATCGCCCCTGCTCGTACATCGATTGATGATGCTGTATTGGGACCGGTAGATTTCACCTTCGCCGATGGAAGCTGGACAACCCTCGCCGCTACTGGTTTGGCAGAACGGAATGTACTCGATTTGTGGGCATTGCCAGAAGATTATAGCCCACTCACATTCAATGAAACCCGCCTGAGCGTGTTCCACGCCATATCCGATGGCAACCCTGTGGATGTGACTTATAACGATGCCCTCTTATTCGGTTTATTGGCATATCCCGGTAGTTTGGGCAACAACGATGGCTTCGATACGCGCACACTGGTTGTTGGTAGCTATGGCATCAAGGTGCTAGATAACATCAGCAAAACCCAAATTCTCGATTTAGGGAACGTAGCGCTGAATGATCGTAACAATTATTTTGTCGCCGTGTTTGGCACTGCATTAAACCCCACCGTGCGCTTGGTCTCGACCAACACCGTCAATTTAGCCAATATCCCCGTTGGTGATATTCGTGAACGTCCGAATGCCGATGCAACAGATGGGTATCTGCGCTTTGCACACTTTTCATCTGGCACAGGCGATGTTGATATTTATGTGAATGGTGAACGCGCCGCGGCAGGTGTGGGATACGCCACTATTAGCGATTTTATCACCTATGCCGTTGGTGATTACACCATCAGCATTGCTCCTGCTGGCACATCAGTTGACCGTGCGGTCATCGAATATGACTTGCGTTTATTCGGCGCGGAATATATCACATTAGCAGTGATTGGTGTCATTGAAAATCGTACCCTCGAAGTCGCCCCTATATTTGAAGATTTTAGCCCTGTGGATATTGGTCAAACGCGCATCACCTTCTTCAATGCCGTGCCAGGGTTACGAAAAGTCACCCTCGCCCGTAATGATGGATTGTTGCTGGTGCAAGACCTCGCCTATCCACAAGATGGTAGCGATGGCTATTCTATTCAAAATATGCTTAATGGGCGTTATAGCTTTAAGATTGTCGATTTCACCACACCCGAAACACTGGCAGAAATTCCAGAATTTAATTATGCAACAGGGGTCAATTATTTGTTGGCACACATCCCTGGCGAAACCGGCTGGGTGCTGACTGAAGTCCCCATCCCCAACGAATAAATCACACCCTATAGGGGCTTGTCATGGCAAGCCCCTATAGTTACTTATCATTTCACCAAACGCATAAATTTACGCTTGCCCACTTGTATCACAACAGGCAACATATCTGGCGTAATCATCTGGTTGGCATCTTTGACCACATCGCCATTCATGCGAATACCACCCTGCTCCATCAGTCGTTTCGCCTCTTTGCCACTTTCGACCATATCCAAACGACGTAAAATATCCAATAGCTTTTCTGTGGATGCAATGACCGTCTCGGCAATGTCATCAGGAACAGCATTCTTATCATGACTGCGGAATAATTTATCCCACCGTTCTTGTGCGGCATCGGCATCGGCTTTGCTATGGAAGATGGTGACAATGGCACGCGCCAGCGCCATTTTCACTTCGTTAGGATGCAACGAGCCATTTGCCAAACCATTTTCTAAATCGGCTAATTGATCTGCCGACCAACCCAACAACAATTTGTGATAAATGGGCATAGCTTTGTCGGGGACGCTCATCACTTTGCCAAACATATCCCATGCTTCGCCTAATAATGGGATATGATTGCCCAGACTTTTACTCATCTTAATCTCGCCATCTGTACCGGGCAGGCTCTCACCCATGATGATAGCGATTTGT
>PGTJ01000011.1 GCA_002794515.1 Phototrophicales bacterium | reverse complement strand
ATTCATGTGCATGTGTAAGTTCCCCAGTCACGACCAGCAGGGCGTTTGACCGTTTTGGTGCGAACACGTCACATGAGGCAATGAGCAAGCCATCACGACAACCGTCCTGCAAAGCGAGGATGGTTGTTTTTTTATTTCGCCAAATCACACGGAGGTCATTTGGGATGAGCGTTACCCTTCCCACTAATCTACAAGCCGAGATTTTTAAGCAAATGGAAGCGACTTACCCCAACGAAGGCGGTGGTTTTTTATTGGGCGATATTCGCCAGGGGGTCACGCATATTGTGGATGTGATCGGTGTAGAAAATGTCTTCGAGACCGAAGAACAATATCACCGTTATGCCATGACACCCCAAAATTGGTCGAAGATGGAAGATGAAGCCGATGCGCGTGGGTTGGTCTTGGTAGGGTATTATCATAGTCACCCCGATTCGCCCGCCATTCCATCGGTCTACGACCGCGACCACGCACTCCCCAACTTTGTGTACATCATCACTTCGGTGCAAAACGGCAAAGCAGTGGATATGACTTGCTGGCGCTTGCGCCCAGATCGCACCGCATTTGATGCTGAACAATTGCATATTCAAGCCTAACACTTTGTCACTTATCTCTATTTTTTAGGAAGGATAACACACCATGAGCGATGAAAGAAAATATGGTTTTAATACCCAAGCCTTGCACGCGGGTTACACACCAGACCCCACCACAGGTTCGCGTGCTGTGCCGTTGTATCAGACCACATCGTATCAATTCCGCAATACAGATCACGCCGCGGCGCTGTTCGGATTGACCGAGCCGGGCAACATTTATACCCGTATCATGAACCCCACCACCGATGTCTTCGAGCAACGGGTGGCGGCATTACAAGGTGGTGTGGCGGCATTGGCAACGGCATCGGGGCAATTCGCCCAAACCCTGACGGCGCTCTCGTTATGCGATGCAGGCGATGAAATCATCTCATCCAGCGCGTTATATGGTGGCACATACACCCTGTGGAAATATAGCCTCGCCCGTTTGGGCATTAAAGTGCATTTTGTCGAGAATGCCGACCCCAACAAAATCGAATCGCTCATCAACGATAAAACCCGTTTTATTTACCTCGAAACACTCGGCAATCCCAAACTCGAAATCCCCGATTTCGAGACCATCAGCCAAATCGCCCATGCACATGGCTTGCCTGTGGTCGTGGATAACACCTTCGGTACGCCATATTTATTTAAGGCATTTGAACATGGTGTGGATATTGTTTTGCACTCCACCACCAAATGGATCGGTGGACATGGCTTGAGTATTGGCGGTGTGATTATTGACGGTGGCAAGTTCAATTGGACGGCGAGCGGTCGTCATAATGGCATTGTGCAACCCGAACCTGCTTATCATGGCGCGGTCATCTCGCAATTGGTTGGGGACGCGCTGGCGTTCATCATCCGCGCCCGCGTGGTCGGCTTGCGCGATTTTGGTGGATGTCAGGCACCGTTCAACAGCTTTTTGAACATCATCGGCTTAGAGACGCTCTCATTACGCATGGATAGACATGTCAGCAATGCGTTAGCGGTAGCTAAATTCCTTGAGGCGCATAAAGCTGTCTCGTGGGTGAATTATCCGGGTCTCGAAAGCCACCCCAGCCATGAGCGTGCCAAGAAATATTTGCCCAAAGGCGCGGGCGCGGTGTTGGGCTTTGGCATCAAAGGTGGCAAAGAGGCGGGCAAAAAATTCATCGATCACCTGAAATTGGTCTCGCATTTGGCGAATGTTGGTGATGCCCGCACACTCGCCATTCATCCCGCCACCACCACCCATAGCCAATTGGGCGAAGAAGACCAAGCCCTGAGCGGTGTTTCGCCCGATTATGTCCGTTTGGCTATCGGCATTGAAGATATTGACGACATCTTGTGGGATTTAGACCAAGCATTGGCAATATCGCAAAAGTAACAACAATCGTGATATGATTTTGGCTGAACACCCTCATGCCAGTTCGTTTATGATCGCGGTGGATAACAATACATGACATCCGTTGCCGATGACACCAAGACCTGCTTTGCGGGTGTAATGGCGGACAAGAGGCGCAAGCCGCGTGTGTCCGCCACTTTAACAGCTATAATCGTATCATCTAGGTGAAAAATGCCGAACGGAAAACAGAAACAATCCAAACTCACGCTCGTTCATACCCGCGAGACCAGTGTTGGCATCGTTGAGCGTCAATTTGCCCATTTCGATACCCCATTGCGATTGCGGTCGGGTGGTGTTCTCGAAAATTTCACCATCGCTTATGAGACATATGGCACGCTGAATGCCGATAAATCCAACGTCATTTTGATTTGCCATGCGTTATCGGGCGATTCGCATGTGGCGGGGTATTATACCGATGATCCCGATGAAGCCCCTGGCTGGTGGGATGAAGCGGTCGGTCCGAACAAGATGTTCGATACTAATCGCTATTATGTGATTTGCTCCAACGTCATCGGTGGATGCAGGGGTAGCACGGGACCTTCATCCCTTGCGCCCGATGGCAAACCGTATGGCTTGCGCTTTCCGATTATCACCATTAGCGATATGGTCGAGGCGCAACGACATTTGTTGGATAGGCTCGATATCCCCAAATTATTCGCTGTTGGTGGCGGGAGCATGGGGGGGATGCAGGCGCTCCAATGGGCGGTAAATTATCCAGAACGAGTCGAGAATGTGTTGTTCATCGCCAGTACACCGCGCTCATCCACACAAAATATCGCCTTCAATGAAATTGGCAGGCGCGCTATTTATGCCGACCCGAATTGGCAACGTGGCGATTATTATGACCGCCCAGAAAAACCCGATGCAGGCTTGGCGGTGGCGCGGATGATCGGGCATATCACCTACATGAGCGAATATTCGCTAGAAACGAAATTTGGGCGCAATTTGCAAAATCGCTCACAATTGGCATACACCTTCGATACGGAATTCGCTGTCGAAAGTTATCTGCAATATCAGGGCGAAAAATTTGTCGAGCGGTTCGATGCCAATTCGTATTTGTATATCACCAAAGCGCTCGATTATTATGATGTGAGCGAGGGGTATTCTACTATTTACGATGCCTTGCGGAAGACCAATGCCAATTTTTTGGTCGTCAGTTTTAGTAGCGACTGGTTATATACCGATAAACAAGCCCGTGAATTGGTCGACCCATTAAGGCGATTGAAGAAAAATGTCGAATATCAGCGCGTCAAAGCGTCTTTTGGTCACGACTCTTTCTTAGTCGAGGTCGAGACGATGACCGAATTGGTGGGTGGCTATTTAGATCGCATGTGGAAAAAGAAAAGCCGCCCTAACAAGAAAAATGGATAAACATCATCAGAAAGGACTGTTTTCAATCATGGCAAGTATCAAAATCCCAACCCCATTGCGTGTGTATACCAACAACACCGCCCAAGTGACCGTCAGTGGTGATACCGTTGGCGCGGCGCTCAATGATCTGATATCACAATTCCCAGAATTAGAGCCACATCTGTTCAAAGACGGTGAGTTGCGGAATTTTGTCAATATTTTCATCGGCGATGAAGATGCCCGCTTTTTGCAAGGCTTAGAGACGAGTATTGAAGATAACACCGCCCTGCGGATCATCCCCAGTATTGCGGGTGGGGTTATATAACGGTTGTTCGTGCCATCGGTTCAAAACCGATGGCTAATCGATTTGGCAAGCCCACTAAAGGGGCTGTTTGCATGAGGCATGTTGTTATATATCGTGTTCTGTATGGTGCTTGATACGATGCGTATCTGGCGTGGCAAATAACCTGCATCATCTTTAAGAACGGGTCGTATGATAGATGCTATTTATGTCGTCTAATATACGACAAAGCATATCGGACATATTGATTTTATCAGTAAATATTCTTGGGAGGCATTATGACATCCGACACACTCCCCAAAGTAGACCATGCGGGTCTAAAAGTGGGGCAAGCCATCACCATCATCGCCTTGTTGGTGGGGTTCATCTTGAATAGTTGGTTATTCGTGGCATTTGTCGCCATCAGCCAATTTTTGGGGGCAATAGACGCGCCATTCGCTCCGTATCGATTGATTTATGCTCAATGGCTAAAACCATCGGGCATCATCAAGCCGAATATCATCCCCGACCATCCTCAACCCCATCGCTTTGCCATGTTGGTGGGGAGCATCTTCAATGGTGTGGGGACGCTCGCCTTGCTCGCCAACATCCCCGTGTTGGGGTGGGGCTTGGTGTGGGTAGTGATTATCCTTGCCAACCTCAATTTTTGGCTGAATTTTTGCGCGGGGTGTTGGATGTATTATCAATTCAATCGCTTGGGCATCAAGGGCTTCGATAAAGCCCCTATTCATAAGTGAGGGTGAACATCGTGGTGGAACGAATTTTATTCACAACTGTGTTATTTGCTATTGGCTTTGGCGCATTTTTGTGGTTTCAATATCAACAAAAAGCGCGTATTAGCCACCTGAATGATGATGGTGATGTAATTTTGAATCGCTTATCCAAAGGCAAGCCTGCGGTGGTGTATTTTTCGACACCGACTTGTATCCCATGCAAGACACAACAACGACCTGCATTAGATCGCCTTGAATCGCAATTGGGCGATGTGGTACAAATTATCGAGATTGATGCCACCGAATATCCCGAAATTGCCGAAAAATGGGGTGTATTTTCATCACCAACCACCATCATCCTCGATCGGCATGGCAAAACACAACACATCAATTATGGGGCAACCCCCGCCGATAAATTGGTTCAACAAATTGGTTTATCAACCCAATAAAGGAGCATCATGCAAGCGTTAGTCACTGAACAAGCAACACTCAGCAACGAAGAAATTCGCCGTTATAGCCGTCATGTCATCATGCCCGAAGTCGGCATTGAAGGGCAACGCAAACTCAAAGCCGCCAAAGTGTTGTTGATTGGCACGGGCGGTTTGGGCAGTCCGACCGCCTTGTATCTCGCCGCGGCGGGCATCGGCACAATGGGCTTGGTCGATTACGATGTGGTGGATGAGAGCAACCTGCATCGTCAAGTCATTCATGGGTTATCTACGGTGGGTAAATCCAAATTGGATAGCGCCGAAATCCGCCTGAAAGATATTAATCCTGATATTCAAATCGTCAAATATAATGTGCCACTCACATCCGATAACGCCCTCGAAATTTTCGAGCCATATGATGTGATTATCGATGGCACAGATAACTTTCCAACGCGCTATCTGGTGAATGATGCGTGTGCCAAATTGGGCAAGCCGAATGTGTATGGCAGTATTTTTCGTTTTGAGGGGCAATTGAGCGTATTTTATGCCCAAGAAGGTCCGTGCTATCGGTGCATGTTCCCCGAACCACCCCCTCCAGGGCTTGTCCCCAGTTGTGCCGAAGGTGGTGTATTGGGTATTTTGCCAGGGACGATCGGCACGATGCAAGCCACCGAAGCTATCAAGCTCATTTTGGGGATTGGTGAGCCAATGATTGGGCGTATGATGTTATATGATGCGCTAGAGATGAGCTTCACCACCATCAAAGTGCATAAAAATCCCGATTGCCCAGTGTGCAGTATCCCGCGTGAACAGGTGGAATTAATTGATTACGAGATGTTCTGTGGCGCGCCTGCCCATGACCATAGCTTGTATAGTAGCGATATTCCCACCGATGACGACATGCGCGTCATGACCGTGAAAGAACTGAAAGCCCGCATCGATCGGGGCGATAACACCCTGATTTTAGATGTGCGCGAACCGCATGAGTGGGAAATTTCGGCATTAGATGGCACATTGCGAATCCCCAAAGGGACGATTCAAGCCGCCAAAAATGCCGTGTTGGCTGGGCGTAAATTGCGCGAAGAGACCGTCTTAGCCGATTTGCCGATGGATGCCGAAATCATCGTCCATTGTCGTTCTGGTAAGCGGAGCGCCGATGTCATTCATATGCTCCGCGAAATCGGGTATGATGTGAATAAGTTGTATAATGTCGAGGGTGGCATTTTGGCTTGGGCAAAAGAAATAGACCCCACTATGCCCAGTTATTGATTATCTCGCATCATCTCATGCTCAAGAGGTGCATCGAACGCATCATCAAAGATGACCGTATATGCCTGAACCTTGATTGCTAATTATGGCAAGATGCTCAAAGCATCTTGCTAATCGCTATAAAGCACACGAAAGGTGCTATAGGTGTTGCGCCCACGACACAAAATCAGGCAAAATTAGCGCCTTCAGTGGGCTTTTAGAATAACAATAGTCATCGGCTTTGAGCCGAAGGCGAGCGAAATAGCACAACTAGCAATCAAGGTATGCCTGACTAATTGTATGAATGGGTTAAATGATGCTTTGCGCCTCTTGATGATTTGAAAAATCCCCCTTTTTTTTGGATGCACAATCGGTCACAATGACCACATGAATGAACAATTACACACCATTTTGCATCATATCAAAAATAGCCATATCGCCGTCATCGGGGATGTGATTGTCGATGAATATCTCATCGGCAATGCCACGCGCATCAGCAGAGAAGCGCCTGTGCCGGTGTTAGAATTCGCCTCGCGCAAATTGATCGTGGGTGGTGCGAGTAATCCATCTGCCAATTTAGCCACATTGGGGGCGCGGGTGTCGCAGATGGGTGTGGTGGGTGATGACGATTTCGCCTCTGCTTTACGACAGTTGTTGACCGAGAAAACGATTGACATCCGTGGGATTATCACCGATCACACACGCCCGACCACTGTCAAGACGCGCATCATGGCACAGATGGGCTTGCGCTTTCCACAACAAGTCGCCCGTTTAGATCGGTTATCCAGACAACCCATCTCACCGACCATCCAAAATGCCATTATCGGGCAACTCTTGGCGCAATTAGCCAGCATCCATGCTGTGTTATGTTCTGATTATCATGGCGGATTGCTCACACCCGCGTTGGTCGATGCCATTCGAGATACAGCAGGTGATAAATTGCTCACGGCAGATGCACAGGGCGAATTTGATAAATATCATGGGTTTGATGTGGTCAAATGCAATGCCGATGAAGCCCAACATGCCCTCGCTTTATCACTCCAAACAGATACCGATTTCGCCCATGCCGCCAGTCGGTTATGTCAGTCGTTGAATTTGCGCGGTGGCATGGTCATCACACGCGGGAGCGATGGCATGACCATCGCCCAAGCCACAGGTGAAGTTCATCATATCCCTGCACCGTATGTCACCGATGTGTATGATACCGTTGGGGCAGGGGATACGACCATCGCCCTGCTCACAGGGGCATTGTGTGCAGGGGCGACTTATCCCCAAGCGGGTTTGTTGGCGAATATCGCCAGTGGTTTGGTCGTCCGTCGTGTGGGGAATTACACCCCATCGATCGCCGAAATTATCGCCGAATTGGATAGAGATGAGGATTAACCATCATGCGTCAACCACCGAATGTCGCCGAATATTATCGGATGGTGTGGGAAATTGTCAAGCAAATCCCACGCGGGATAGTTGCCACCTATGGGCAAATCGCCACCATGATCCCCGTGCCAGATGGTGTAGAACCGTCCGTGTATGATCAATTATCGCCACAATGGGTCGGCAGTGCCATGCACGCCACGCCCGAAAATAGCGGTGTGCCGTGGCAACGGGTGATTAACAGCATGGGCAAAATCAGCTTTCCAGAGGGGAGCAAACAAGCCCTGCGCCAGCGCGAATTATTGGAATTAGAAGGGGTGATTTTTGACGATAAAAATCGGGTCGATTTTGACCAGTTCGGCTGGGACGGACCCGATGATGATTGGCTGAAGACGCATGGTTTTTATGCGCCACGCCCAATTCGCAAAAAGCCCAAAGGCGGGCAACTGAATTTATTTTGACCATACAACAAGGATATAACACACAATGGATACCATAGATTTACGCAGTGATACCGTGACTCATCCAACACCAGAAATGCGCGAGGCGATGGCACATGCTATCGTTGGCGATGATGTGTATGGCGAAGATCCAACGGTCAATCAACTCGAAGCAGAAGCGGCGTATATGCTGGGCAAAGAGGCGGGGTTGTTCGTCACCAGTGGCAGTATGGGCAATCTGGTCGCCATCATGACTCATTGCGATGGACGCACCGATGAAATCATCGTAGGCAATAAGGCGCATATCTTCCGATACGAGGCAGGCAGTGCATCGACCATTGGCGGTGTGCATGTGCATACCATCCTCAACCAACCCGATGGCACATTGCGCCTAGAAGATATTCGCACCGCTATCCGCGAAGATGACCCGCACTTTCCGCGCACCAAATTGATTTGTCTGGAAAATACGCAAGGCACAATCGGTGGTGTCGCCATTCCCAAGTCGTATATTGATGCGGTGGGGGCGATAGCCAAAGAACATAACCTAAAATTGCACATCGATGGCGCACGCATTTTTAATGCCGCCACCGAATTGGATACCCCCGTGCATGAATTGGTCGCCAGCGCCGATTCGGTCACGTTTTGTTTATCCAAAGGCTTATGTGCGCCTGTCGGCTCGGTGTTGGTCGGCAGTCGAGCGTTCATCGATGAAGCCCGTCGTATCCGAAAAGTATTGGGCGGTGGGATGCGACAGGCGGGCATACTCGCTGCGGCGGGTTTGATTAGCCTGCGGATGATGACCAAACGCCTGCATGAAGATCATGCCACTGCGCGGGCAATCGGCGAGGGCATTCAGCGTATCGCGGGTATTCATGTCAAGAGCATCCATACCAATTTTGTATTTTTTGAATTGTTGCCCGATGCCAAATTATCACCACAAAAATTAATCGACACGCTCGATGCCGAATATCGCATCAAATTGGCATTGTATCCGGGTTATACCCATACGTTTCGGATTGTCACCCATTATTGGGTCACACCAGAACGCGCCCAAGTGGTGATTCGTGCTTTGCGGACTGTGTTGAGTTGAGCCTGTGAAGATGTCTGATAACACACCATTCGATGATGAATTAGACGACCAATACGATGACGATGCCGATGACGGCGATGGTTATGCGGTCTATCGTGGCGCGACCAACGACCCTATCTTTGGCTTGCTCCTCGCGGTGGCGGTGAGTGTGGGCTTGATGCCCCTCATCGGCACGGGCGGGGCAGATGTGCGCTATACCATCACTTGGGGCATGTTAGCCACCTTTGGTGTGTTGGCTTGGCTGTTTGGAGATGCCACACGCATTGAGCAAGAAAAGCCCGATAATGTGCTGTGGGGTGTTGTCTTTGGATTAGTCCTCGGCGTGCCATTATTGCTCTTTGGTGGTGAGACGCTCACCCAAATCGCCGAGGCGATGTTCCCCAATATGACAGGGGGCGTTGTGTTGACGTATTTGATATTCGTCATCCCATTAGCAGAGACCCTGTTCTTTCGGGGGATATTACAGCGTACCCGTCCATTTTGGGAAGTTGGGGCATACAGCACAGGTTGGGCGATGTTGCAAATTTTTCCGTTGATCAACATCAATGCCTTGCCCCTCATAGCGGGCTTCATGTTGTTGATGGCGAATATGCTCTATGGATATGTGCATGACCGCAATGGATTAGCCGCAGCGTGGGTGTGCCAAATCACCATTCACCTGTTGTTATTTTTTGTGCCGATATTGTAAGATGACGATACGACATATCTGAAACAGCTTCGGACGTTACTCCCTAATTGCCTGTATGGACGTGAACTCACCATATTCCCCTGCGATGCCTGATGATGCACATCGTGGGGTGTTGGATATGGGTGCTATTCAAACAAGACGAATTAGTTGGCGAAATGCTAAAATCGGCTATACTCTAGGTTAACAAAAAGTAAAAAATGTCATATAAAGCCGATTGTTGCGTTCTAAAGGAGTTTCTTGATTATGTCTGTCACTATTCCCACCCTCATCCTCAAGCAGTTATATACCTTTGGTAGTTTAGAGAATATCGAAGGGGGAATTCAATTTTCGCTCAAAAATCGTCTGAGCGACACCCGTGTGTTGGCGGTGAAATCGGTCGCCATTAATGGTCGTGAAATGCCGTTAGGGGCAATCTTACTCGATTTTGGTGATAATGCCCCGCGTAAAATCACACCCACCTTTGAACCTATCGACTTCCCATTGGCGAAGGTGGTGACGTTCATCATCCATACCGACCACCTGCCCGAAGGCAAGCATAGCATTGAAATCACGGTGGAGGCGGAGATGTTCGGCGAGCTGAATATCGCTGTGGAAGATTCCATCACCACGCAAGATGAACATCTTGTCCGCATCCCGCGTGATAGCACCGATGATTATTCCCCAGACATCATCAAAGAACGCCAAGCCTTTGTCGAAGAATTTTCGGGCAAGAAGCTGGAACATCTGCCTCATTATTCATTCGATCCGCATATCACCAAAGGCAATATCGAGCATTTTGTCGGTGTGGCACAAATCCCCATCGGCTTTGCGGGACCAATTCATATCAATGGCGAACACGCACAGGGCGAGTTTATTGTGCCATTAGCCACCACCGAAGGCACGCTGGTGGCATCGTATAATCGTGGCATGAAGGTCATCAACCTCAGTGGTGGCGCGAGATGCACCGTTGTCGGCGATGCCATGCAACGCGCACCAGTATTCGTATTCAATAACGCCTTAGAAGGGCGCGAATTTTTGAAATGGGTGAATGACCACATCGATAACATCCGCACAGAAGCCGAAGCGACTTCGAGCGTGGCGAAATTGCAGTATATCGACCCATATCTGTCGAATAAATTTGTGTTTTTGCGGTTTAATTATTCTACGGGCGATGCGGCGGGGCAGAATATGGTCGGGCGTGCCACATTCGCCGCGTGTAGTTGGATTTTAGATCAATATCCAGAGCCGATACAACATTTTTATCTGGAATCCAATTTTGCCACCGATAAAAAAGCCTCGCAGGTGAATATCATGCGGACTCGTGGAAAGCGCGTCACGGCAGAAGCCACCATCAAACGTGATGTGTTGAATCATGTGATGCGGGTCGAACCATCGAGTTTGCATCGCCATTCGCAAGTGGCGAATGTGGGCGCATTTTTATCGGGCGCGAATAATAATGGTTGTCATTCGCCCAATGCCATCACCGCCATGTTCATCGCTACGGGGCAAGATGTGGCGAATGTCGCCGAGTCATCGGCAGGGGTGGTGTATACCGAATTGACCAATGACGGCGATTTGTACATCTCCATCACCATCCCGTCATTGATTATCGCCACCTATGGCGGTGGGACGGGTCTGGCGACTCAGCGTGAATGTTTAGAGATTATGGGTTGTTATGGACGTGGCAAGGTGAACAAATTGGCAGAGATCATCGCTGGGGTGGTCTTGGCGGGTGAATTATCGCTCGCCGCCGCCATCTCGTCATCCGACTGGGTGTCGAGTCACGAACAATATGGACGCAATCGCTAATGATTAGGGTTCATCGGATGGTGCTGAACTGGTCAACCAGTCGGCATCATTCCACCCCAACAAGTCGCTCATCATCACCGCGCCCATGTTGGCGTGGGGTAATTTATTCAGGTACCGTTCTGTCACGGCGATATTGGCATGACGCAACAACATGCTGATTTTTTCGATAGGCACTTCGGCGTTATACAACGCTCCCGCCACCGAACGACGCAAATCGTGCGGGGCAACATGGTCGATGCCCGCATATTTGGCGCATTCCCCCACAATGAACCAGATGCCATCGGCGGATAGCCCATTCTTGGATATGCCACCGCCTTTCCAGATGCGCCGAATGATCGGTGTGTTTTTATCGGGTGATTGACACAGCGTATTCCATGCTTGTAAGGTGTTGATGACCGACTGGGGCAAATCGATGATCGCCGATTTTTTGCCTTTGCCATGTACACGCAAAATATGCCGATTATTCTGGATGCTGATATCACCCCATTTGGCGGCGGATAATTCCTCACGGCGCAATGCCAATGTACACAGCATGGTCATGACCACCACATTGCGTTGGGCTTGTGCTTCGCTGGTGGCGATGCTCCTGCTGGCGTTGAGCATGGCGTGCAGTTCATCTATCGATAACCACCTGCCCGGACGTTGACCTTCCTCTGCGCGTGGTACACGCACCCGACTGAGCGAAGCAACGGTGTAATCATCAAGCCAGCCCGCTTCTGCTAATAAATCGGCGAGGGTGATAATCGCCGCCCGCGCCTGTCCGAGCGCCTGTTTATGTTGGTCGCTATTGACCAACATGCCCAACCACGCCCGCACTTGGGGCGGTGTGAGCGCTTTTTGCAATATAGCTACAGGGAGCGCCATCATGCGCTGAATGCGCTTATCACCCCGCGTAGCAGGCATCCCCGCTACCATCACCAAAAACGTATCGACCCAACGATAATATGCCCGTTGGGTATGTGGACTGCTGGCGCGTCCGGGCAATGCCAGCACAAAGTTGAAGGTTAGGTCTGCGCTGTGTGCCAGCGATGTGGGGTGGCTTGGGATGATGTCCGTCATATCAGTTCATCTCGTGATGATCAACGTGAAAGGCTCAAAACTGACGGCTGTCCATGTGGCGGGACCGGGATAGCCATAATGGACTTCGCCACTTGCCCCACCTGTTACATAGACCTCATCAGGTTCACGAACAATGAATGTCAAGATGATTTCCCAGTTGTTCACAGTTTGAACCTCGTATAGTGTCAAAGACTTCAAGTTAGAAACACGCAACGTGGTGTTGTCTGTAGCAGGATTGAATTCCACAAATAATTCTTCGCCCAATGGGTTGGCGAACGTGAGTTGGTATAGTTGGCTCTATCATATAGATGTTGCTATAGACATTACCGATTGTCGGGGGTAACAATATGTTGCACCCCATGAACAATAAAAACAAGATAATAATCATCATCGCCTAGTCTCCTACTCTCTGCCACGCCGTAATACCGCCCATACAAAGCGGGGTAGGCGCGTCATTCGTCTGATGCGTGATGGTTGCAGATACAACCGATATAACCATTCTAACCCAGAATTTCGCATCCAAATGGGCGCTCTGGGGACGATACCCGCGATAAAATCGAAAGACCCACCCACGCCCATCGCCATTTTACACCGCAAGTGGGGCAAATTGCGGGCGATCCACAAATCTTGTTTGGGCGCACCATACGCCACCAATACAATATCGGCACCGCTATCGTTGATCATCTGCACAATCGCATCCTCTTCTTCAGGAGATGGACTGCCACCGTACACGCCGACGATCTGAACATTAGGATATTGTCTCTTCAACACATCCGCCGCTTTTTGCGCGACACCCACACCTGCACCCAAAAAGAACAACTTCCACCCGCGCAGATGCGATTCTTGGGCGATGCGTGGCACACCATCCGATCCTGTGACGCGCTGTGGCAATGGTTCACCCAGTCGCCGCGCCGCCCATAACAAACCGACCCCATCTGGCACACAAATCGATGCCCGTCTGAGGACGTTGGCGAAAATCGGATCTGTTTGGGCGATCATCATGAATTCGGGATTCACCGTGCATACATGATGACACCGATCGCTGGTGTGAATCCATTCGTCAATCATGTCCATCCACTGATCGTATGTTAGACCGTCCACAGGCAGACCCAAAATATATTGACGTTGCCAAGCCTGCGTTCTGAATGGTACAGGATTGGGATGTTGTACCGTCATCTGAGGGGTATCATCACCAGAAAAAAGTCTTTCGACCGCATCTAAGACCTGTTGTGGGGTGATTCGTCTCATGCACGTCCGTGCCATACATCCCTCGCGTGCGCCGATGCCATGCCCGACATAACTGCATGGGCTACATTCGACCGCGCTCCGTAAGATGACCACCCGCCCATTGGGCGACCATGTCCCCCACGCCTGATGATTGCTCGGTCCAAAAAGCGCCACCATCGGCACGCCGATAGCCCCTGCGAGGTGCATCACACCGCTATCTGCGCCGATATACAAATCGGCATCGGCGATGATACCCGCCAATTCTGCCAGTGTCGTCTGACCTGTCAGATTGACGCATGGGTTATTCATGCAGGCTTCCACCGCCAGCCCGTCATCATTTTTGCCCCCGACCAAGACGATTTGTGCATCATAACGCCGATGCAATTCATCCGCCACCTGCGCGAATTTCTCCACATCCCAACGGCGGGCGAGGCTATACCCACCACTGCCTGCGTGGATGACCACCCGTCTTTTGTCATCGGGCTTGGGCAAGATGGATGGCGATTGTGCCACTTTGGCGGGATATTGTTCATGTTTGCCACCGACTAATCCGACCAAATCGAGCCAATATTGCGCCTCATGCCTTGCGCCAAAGCCGTCATCAGGGATGGAGTCGGTCAAAAACCAGCCATTGCCATTTTGTAGACCAATCCGCCTTTTGGCACGACTGGCATAGGCGATGAGCGCGAATTTTATTGTGCCTAATTTGAGTGTGAAATGCCGAAAAAACAGCACCGCATCATAACGTTCACGGCGCAAATGCCAGATCATCCGCAAATTCTGGGGCTTCAAAAATGCCGTTGTGCGGTTGAATTGCGATGCGTCAAAGGTGATGATGGCATCGACCAAGCCCGTGTTCATCACCACAGGGGCAGAATGAGATGGTGTCATGAGGGTGATATGCCCGTCTGGATATGCCTCACGCAAGGCGGATAGGGCAGGTGTAGAGAGGATGAGGTCGCCAATATCGCCTGTTTGAACGATAAGGAAACGGTTCATTGCAACGCACCCCGCATGACAAGCCTCGCTAGAGGCTTTAAGCCGCTAGCTATTCGGTTTGGAAGCCCACTAAAGGGGCTAGTTTGGACGAATTTTGAGGTGAGTGTTCTGTCTTGAGCGCCTTTAGTGCGCTTGATACGACTAGCTGAGGGTTTTGAACCCTCAGCGAAAATCTGATATGCTGATAAATGTGGATACATTATGTTGCCCCCACCATTTCTAAAATCGTTAGCACCTGCCGTGCCGCCGCTTCCCACGAAAATTGTCGATATTGCATATGCCCTTTTTGACGCAATATCTCGCGGAAGGGTTCATCGTCATGGATGCGATGCAATGCCATCACCAGTTCATCGATGTTCTCTGGATTTACCACCAGCGCCGCATCACCCGCCACTTCGGGGCAACTGGATGTGGTGCTGGTGATGACGGGTGTGCCACAGCCCATCGCCTCTAAGATGGGAAATCCAAAGCCTTCATACAGCGATGGAAATACCAACGCCAAGGCATGGGCATACAATGCGCCTTTATCCGCCTCATCGATGTATCCCAGCCAATAGATGCCCTCACCGATGAGCCACGATTGGTCAAATAACCATCCCTTCGCCCCCGCCAAGACCAAATTCGGCGGATTTTTTACCGTCAAGCGGAATTGCCGATAGGCTTCAACAATGCGGGCGATATTTTTACGCGGTTGCAATGTGCCGATGAATAAAAAATAAGGTTCTCTGAGCGCAGGATGGTCGGGCAATGTGCCGATGCTCAACGACTCGGTTGCGGGATACACCACGCTGATTTTGTGCGATGATGTGCCGTAAAATCGGGTCAGATCATCGGCGGTGGCTTGGCTATCGGCTAAGATATGCCCCGCCCGCCACGCGCTATACCGAGTCGTCATATCCAGATACAACCGTCCTTTGGATGGATGTGCCTGCGGAAAATGTTTGTATCCTAAATCATGCACCGTGACCACCGCCCGACTGGGGAAGAAAAAGGGCAATGTATGGGCAGGCACAAACGTCACATCTGGGCGTGACCGCCACAATTCCCACGCAAAACGGATATGCGTCCATATCCGCCGAAATGGGATGATGTGATAATGGACTAATGGGCTAGGCGGGAATAAACCAACAGGTGGCTCATCCCGAAAATACAGATGCAATTCGTGTTCGGTGTTGATGGTGATCAATGCTTGAATCAGCGCACGGGCATAATATTCTGTGCCTGTCGTCTTGGCGATGGTCGTCTTGCTGGCATCAATGGCTATGCGGAGCATGAATTAACCACGCCGTTTGAAAATCGCTGGGATGAATAACACGACACCCGCCACCGCCACCACGATCAACCCATATTGTTGGATGATGTTCAAAATTTCTGTGGGCAAAAATCCGCCAGTGAACAAAAAGCCTGTGATGCCGATGACCATGAGCAACACACCACCAAAAAAGCCTTGTGATGCCTTTTTGGGCGATAACCACCCACTGATGATGACCGATGTCCCCCATCCGCACAGGAGCAGGGGTGTACCAGATGCTCCCAACGGGGTTTGTGGCAAAATGGCGATGATGCCCGCCGTTGTCGCTGTGACCAGCGCCAAAAATAATGCCCCTCGCGCCCATCTGCCACTGGCGAGCCATATCAACAGGAATAACAGACATATCCCGCCAACAGCCAACACACCGACCATATCCATATTGACCGACTCCGCGCCAGAGATGAGCAAAAAGGTCAAGCCTGCGCCAATCGCCATGAGCGCCAACGCAGGGATGACCGATGGCATTTGCCCGCGAGCGAGGGTCAATAACGGCGGATGCGGAAAGTCGGATTCATAAAAGGCGGGCGGGCTTATCTTCGGTGCAGATTTGGGTGCTTGTCCCACTTGCACCATCTCGGTCGTGTCAGTGATGATCGCGCTCAGATTTGCCACCGAAGCCAATGCCGATTCGATGTCTAAATCATCGGTGGGCGTGTCGTCCGCATCATCCGATGTGGGGGCATCGGCGCGGGCTATATTCAGATCGGCATCAGATAACGCTTCATTTCCTGTCACATCAGTCGATGTCGATTCGCCAATGGATTGTGCTTGTTCCACCGATTCATCATCGGTGGGCATATTGTCGGGTTGGGTATTTTTTTCGTCTGTCATGTCGTCTATTGTGGCGATTTTTGGGCATTTGTGCAAGTAGCGACATGATTTTTTGTATCATAAATTTGCTACTTGCGAGAGCGCCAAATTTTTCATATACTAAATAAAGTTCAATGGCGACGTAGCCAAGTGGTAAGGCAGAGCTCTGCAAAAGCTTTATTCACCGGTTCGAATCCGGTCGTCGCCTCATCTTCATCAAAGGCGCACTGTGGTGTGCCTTTATTGTTGATTGATGATCGAGTTGTATTCGATGGACGACAAGCACAAGCCAATCCACAAGCCTCCACAAACATCGCATCAATTGCCCCTCTCGCCATTGCCGAATTACACGCTATCTACGGTATGTCCCAATTGCACCACACCAGTCGTACGGCGTGCGTGCAAAGTGCGCTGTGAACGATGTGGCTTTATGTGGGATTGTAGCGAATTATAGCTTCGATTTGGCGGCGTATTGCACCATGTTCACGATGCCCATCAACCCCTGACCTTTGCCCATCGCCACCTCGCGTCCAAATAGGGTGAAGACAATATCGGGCATGACTTTCGCCACTGCCTCGTTTGGTTCGCCACTGAGCGTCTCTGCCAGCACCACACTCAGCGCCATCGCCGATAGCCCCTGTGGATTCAGCACATCAAAATAAAATTGGTGTGTGCCGTCTTCTTTGGGGATTGCCCACACATACGCATCGGATTCGCACATCTGCACATGATTTTCTTCGGGATGTGGACGCGCAGAAATATCGGCTGGCACGCGCACACTATTAAAGCGGTCGGCAATTTCGATAAGATATTCTGCCCGTTCATGACGGTCGGTTATCGCCGAAAAATCATCGAGGATGCGTTGTAATTTGGCGGGTATTTGGCTCATGGTTCTATCCTTATATCATAAACACAAGGGCGCAACACGATGCGCCCTGATACCATTCTATAATTAACTTGCTTGTCTCGTAAATGGCAATATGCCTAGACATTCTTTTCGATAGGCACGCCCACCGAATTGCCCCATTCTGTCCAGCTACCATCGTAATTGCGGACATTGTTATAACCGAGCAAATAGGTGAGGACAAACCAGCTATGGCTACTGCGTTCACCAATGCGACAATAGGCGATGATGTCATCGGTGGGTTTTAAGCCCTTTTCCCCCTCATAAATGGCGCGGAGTTCGTCGCTGGTTTTGAATGTGCCATCATCGGGATTCACCGCACGCGCCCACGGCACACTTTGCGCCCCTGGGATATGACCACCGCGTAATGTGCCTTCTTGTGGATAGTTGGGCATATGGAGCAATTCGCCCGTGTATTCTTGTGGGCTACGCACATCCACCAATGGCTTTTGTGCCTTGATGTGTTCTAACACTTGGGCGCGGAAGGCGCGGATTTTGGTATCATCCCGTTCTGGGGCGACATATTGTGTGGGTGGATATTGTGGCACTTCGCGGGTGAGTTCGCGCCCTTCTTTTTCCCATTTGAGGCGACCACCGTCCATGATTTTGGCGTTGGTGTGTCCAAACAGTTGGAATACCCAAAAGGCATACGTTGCCCACCAATTATTTTTATCGCCATAAAATACAACAGTGGTATCTTTAGTCACGCCAATACGCGACATCAGCGTCTCGAATTGTGGTTTTTGGATGTAATCGCGCAATACGGGGTCGTTGAGGTCTCGTGTCCAATCCACTTGTACCGCGCCAGGGATGTGTCCACTGGGGTAGAGCAGGGGGTCTTCATTGGATTCGATAATCCGTACATTGGGGTTATTCAGATTTTCTGCCACCCAATCGGTCGAGACCAACACATCGGGCTTGGCATAACCACGTTCTGCAATATCGGGCATTTGGGGACTCCTGTTATATGACTTATTGAATAGGAAAACTTTACCGCATAAACAATAACATATACCCATGACAATCGTCAAGATAGGGTATATATGAGTTGTGTTAAAAATGGGCTTCTATCCTCAGAGTTGGACGTAGCTATTCTCTGCCAAGATGAAACGATGTGTGGATGGGATGATATGATTCGCCGATGTGACGATGCTGTTATCGGCGATTAGGCTGGAATCGATGCGCCCAGGGATGCCCCGAATGGTGCATTCTTTCATGATGATGCTGGCTTCGATCTCGCTATTTTCGACGGTGACATTATCACCAATCGAGGTATAGGGACCGATATAGCTATTTTTGATGATGACATTATCGCCCAAAATCACGGGACCGCGAATCACGCTATCGATAATTTGTGTATTCGCGCCCAAAATCACACGGCTCGACACCTCTGATTT
>PGTJ01000212.1 GCA_002794515.1 Phototrophicales bacterium | reverse complement strand
TCTTTTTAGATTTAGAATTTCCCAATCATACAGGATTTGAAATTTTCGCCAAGCTAAAAGCCCTGCCCAAATTAGCCGATATCCCGATTGTTGCCTACACCGTCCATAATAGTGAAATCGATACTGCCCGCAAAGCTGGTTTTCATAGCTTTTTGGGCAAACCCTTAACCCTGAGCAAATTTCCAGATCAATTACAACGCATCTTGACGGGAATCCCCGTCTGGGAAGCCTAACGGTTGCCCAATCGAAACGTTAGCTCATATTCGGTTGGGATGGTGGTCAGGGGTGCGATTGGCGAAATGGCGATGAACACCGCTTCGGCTTGTGGGTCTAGCACCACAGGCGCAATTTCTGAGATGGGGAATAACCATCTATCGATAAGCACATCATTCGGCAAACGTTGAATCACTTGTAACCACGCCTGTTGTGGCACATGATTCGTCACCCATACCCAGCCTTCGCCCGTCCAACCACCATTATCGGCTTCAAAATCGCTATAATAACCAATTTCGGGGAGCGCCACATCATCAATGACCATGCCCGCATAATTCACGGCATCATCGGTTATCAATTCAAAGCTGAGCCAAATTTTGCCACCGACATATTCATCTAAGATGACCTGTTCTTTTATCCAGCGCCCTGTCGAGAGGCTATAAGCCGCATCGCCATACATGTTACCAAGCCGATTTTGCGTAGTCATGGTCTCTGTTTGCAGGGTACGCCATGATGCACCATCATCCGTGCTGATGAGCAGATAACCATAATCCCATTGTTCTTCTAAATTTGCCCAAAACTGATAGGTGAAGGTGGCGCTGGTCACATCTGATAAATCGAATGCCCGATACAAGCGTGTATGGCTCACATCTCCCCGATTGCTATACCAAAATTTTTCACCACTATGCGGGTCTGTGCCGACTAACGGCGCGGTTTGGGGCATAGTGACGGTGAGTGTTAATGTATCACCGCCCCGCCAATCGGCTAATTGATAATAATGGGTGGCATATTGAGATAATGGACGTTGTATCTGACCATTCCTGCCATTCACGCGCCGTGTGGCGGGCGGGATAAGCCCCGTAAGGCTATGATAACCATACAAAGGATTGAGGCTGGCATCTTGTATCAGGTTAGCCAGCACCCAATTGGCGAATAATTCGTCACTGGTGATGGTCTGCATGACATCATGCACACCAAACATACCATTACGCGGATTTTGCGATAAGGCTTGCACCGTCTCTATGCCATATTGGTCATATAAATAAGTGACGAACAAATACCCTGCCCCATATTCCGCGAGGCGATTAAACGCGATGCCAAATGTGGTCAATTGCGTATCTGGATTACGCAAAAATTCGGGTGGATAGCGCCCCGCCACCGCATATCCTAAATATCCTTCTGTGAAGGTCGAGAAGGCTTCATTGAGCCATGAATCCTCATTGGGGGTGATATTGGCGCGTATCATATGCTGAAATTCGTGCGCCAATATGCTGTGTAAAAATGGGCTGTTCACATCGCTGACGGTAGATAAATTGACAAAAAACATCTCGCGGGCGTTGGAATAGGCAGAAACAGATTCGGGATAATTATGCTTGCGCGAGAAATACGCCGCCGTGTTCAATCCCAAATTTCGGGCGAATAGCACATGAATGCGCGGGTCGCCATCTACGCCCAAATATGGCTCTGAACCCCAAATATCACGCACTTGTTGATAAATTTCGCTATCAAAAACATCAGCGAGGTTGCGTAAATCAGATGAGCGCACATTCTCGCCCACCTCCACCCAAAAATAGGCATACTGACTGATAACTTCTAGCGATGCGGTCAACTGGCGTGATGTGCCAGAGGTGTTATCTGATACCCAAAACGTATCGCGGTCGCCAGGCTGAAATGGCGTAGCAGAGGTCGGCGCGGGTGGTGCTTCGATGCCATATAACCGCCGTGCAATATTGTACGGATCGTTGATAGGGACGATGGTATTTTGCAAGATGACTGCCGTCTGTTCTGGTGATGTGGCGGGGACGGTCTCTTGCGCCATGAAGCTATACGAGATGAGCAACATGAACAAGAATAGGAGCATCGCCACATCCCATCTATTGCCGATCATCGTCCATTGGCGTGTGTTGTTGAGTCTCATCGGAATATCCTTCTATCATCGGGGGGGGCGGTTGTGCAGAATAAAGATTGTGGTCGGTGGGAATTTCGACAATTACCCGCTCAGTGATGGGCGATGTAGGGGTCTTGACCGATACGGCATTCATGCTGTGTTGGGTCGGTGTGCTAGTGGGATGTGTGGGCGGATTGAGGAAATTGGTGGCGGTGATTATCGGCTCTGGATAGGCGACTGTGACCACTTGGCATAATTCTGTCAATGCCTGTTGAATATCGCCCGTGAGCCGTTTTTTGAATTGGCGATACGTCTCGGTGTTATTTTGTCCACTGATGGTATAAGTATAACTCTCGTGCAAGGTACGCCCCATGATAACCATTTCTGGATCCCATTGGTCGAGCAATGTCGGCATCCCTTGTTGGCAATCATGCAATTCAAAGACGATACGCACCTCGCCATGCTTGCCCTCTAAGCGTACATCCAACGCCACCGAGAGCAATGCCGTTTTGGGCGCGAGCCGTTTTTTGAATTGCTTGCTCATCCACCGTGCAATCGGCAACACCCGCCGTGCGATTTGTTTGGGCTTGAGTCGTCCCCCTCGATGTGCCGTCTTATTCAATAATTTAACCCACCGCGCCGTAGCCAACACTTGGCTACGGGTGATTCTGCCATACATATCATATTGCATCATACGAAGGGCGGTGATGCGCCATCCATCTAAATAACGCCCATTCACCCCCAACAACAATTTCCGCGCATGATACGTCCCCTGCCGACACGGATATTGTACACTGTTATTTTGGGCGTGTTGTTGCCACAGTTGCCTGCGCCCGATGGTGCTATTGCGGTCATATTGGCTGGTGGCGCTATAGGGTGGTTTATAACTGCCGAATAATGGTGTTTTTCGAAATAACACCCGCACCATCCAAATCAGGATGAGGATTAACAGGCATATCCCGCCCAAAATACCCGCAAATAATGCCCGTTGTTCGTTATTATTCAGGTCGACATCCACATTGATAATCGGGATGCGGATGACCCCTTCGGGCAATCTCGATGATGATGATGTATTGGGGCGAACAACAGGTGGTGTATCGGGTATGGAAATAATTTGTTCACCAACATACAACGGGACAGATACGCTGAATGACGCATTGTTATCGAGCAACGTACTGCTGGCTTCTTCTTGAAGCAACACGCGCACACCCAACGGCACTTGTTCGCCTGCGGGCAATATCCGCACAGGAAAACTGACGACCACTTCACGCACCTCATTACGGCGGAGCGGGGCGACTGTGGCTTGGGTGATAATCTGATTCACATTGCTCAATGAATACAATTGGATAATGGCTTGTGAAGTGGCATCGATGCCGACATTCAGCAAGCCGAATTTGATACTGAAGGTCGACCCGTCCTCGGATAATTCGGCAACAGAAACCACCCAAATTTTATAATCGGGCGCGGTATTGGACTGGGCATCAATCCCCATCATTGGGATTATCCACAAAATCAATACAGCTATAAAGATGATAAATCGCTTGATGTGCATGGCTATCGGCTAAACTTTCATGGTGTATAAGATATATATACACTATAAGCCGAAAGGCGCTTGTTTCCAAGTCGTTTATGCTACGATTCGCCGTCTATTGGGCTATTTCTACCTGAATACCGCCGATACCCATCTGTAACTGGTCTCCATTGACCAATAAGCGCCCTTCTGCTTGTGCTTCATCACCAAAAATGGCAATGCTCACCCACCATTCGCCCAATTCGGGATTATCGGGCAAGGGAATGACTACTTTATCCCCCAACGGGGTCATATTCGGCGACCAGCAGGTGGTTGGATACCGATGTTCTTTGCCAAAAAATTCGCGGGGTTGCCATAGCACCATATCCCCCACTACTCCGCTAGGGCTGACGGGTGTCGCACCAAACCACAGGGCATCATACACCTGTTGGTTATTCGTCCAATTCAACCACACGATGAGGGCATTTTGGTCGGGGTCATATTCACCACGCCACCCCGTGAGGGTAAATGAAGCATGATCGGTGCTACGAATGAAGGTGGCATCCGTGCTGATGACATCGGGTATTGGCTGTGGGCGGCTTGGTGGTAAAGGTAATTCTGTATTGAACACACTCAAATGACTAGCGAGGATGACCACCGACAATCCTTGTAGCCAATGTACCATCCACCACGATTCAGTTTGCGATAAATGCCGTTCTTGGGGGTGATTGACCAGTCGTATCAGACCATCATATGCCGAGAGGAGCAAAAAGGGTGTCATCCACGACCACACACGCGCTGTCTCTCCCCGTGCGGTATTGCTCAGGGTGGTGATTAGCACCGTGAGCCATAATGCCCCACTCAAGATGAGTATGGGCGGGAATGGTTGCTTTTTTTCGCGGGAGAAATATGCCCTGACCATGCCATACACGCTCAACAATGCTAACATGATCCCCGCAAATAACACCCAATCCCAAACGTGCATGACCACCCAAAACCAATAATTGCGTTCGAGATCAAGATGCCCACCCAATGCCACATTCAAAATTTCGAGCGGGGTTTCTTGGGTGAATATCCAGTAAATCAACCAGATAGTCAACATGCCGATGCCAAACACAATGCCAACCATCTCGGCGAAGAACAGGCGTGATGTTCTGACGGGCTTCGTGCCTAAAAATGCCGTCATGAGGTATATAACCCAAATAACAAGAACATCGGCATGAAAGCAAAGTTGATAAAGCTGGCAATCCCCGCCCATAACCCACTTA
>PGTJ01000196.1 GCA_002794515.1 Phototrophicales bacterium | reverse complement strand
ATACAGCCATTGGATAATTCAATGGTGTCTTCTTCTCGCGCTTCGACCACCAACTGGGCATCGATGTTGATCGCGCCAAAATCGTTGACCAGCACCGCCACCCGTAACCCATGTGGGCTATTCAGCACATGATTGAGCAGGGTGGTTTTGCCCGCGCCTAAAAAGCCTGTTAAAATGGTGACGGGAATCGGATTTTGTTGAAACATGATTTTTTCCTTTAGATACAGGTAGACACGATAAATCGTATCTTTACTGACTATCATTCATCATACACGGATACCCTATGGATATTCAACTCGAGACACGATTGGTCTTACAACTGCAAGAAATCGCCAAAAAACAAGGGCGAGAAATACCCGACATCCTCAAAGATGCCATCGCCCAATATGTCGAGCGCGAGACAGACGAGACAGCATTTCGGATGAAGGTGCGCGACCTCATCCAAACACATCAATGGCTTTTGGATGAATTGGATAAACGGTGATATGACCGATATTCGTTATCTGAACGTTGTAGAATTGATCATCATCAATGAGGAACTCATCGGCGGGCGCTCACAATTGCGTGATGTGGATTTGTTGGAATCTGCTGTGTTGCGTCCGATGACCAGCGCTTTCGGCGAGGATGCCTATCCGACCATTCACGACAAAGCGGCGGCGTTATTTCATTCGCTGTCGCGCAATCATGCCTTTGTCGATGGCAACAAGCGCACATCAGTCGTGGCGACCATCTTATTTTTGCAATTGAATGGCTACACGGTCACATGGGATGCACACGAGGCGCTGGACTTTGTGCTGAAAATCGCGCAAGGGGAGACCGATTGGACAGTCATCGCCGATTGGCTACGGACGAATAGCACCCCGATGCGGTAAAATAGATAAAGGAAATTTTTCACATAGGAGGAATTTGTGATGGAAAAGTTTATCTATGAAGCCCATTCGGGTTTACGTTGGTTGGTTGTATTGATGACGGCGGTGGCATTTGTCTGGTTATTGGTGCGCTACATTCAAAATCTGGCATACGACAAACGCACCCATATCATCGTGGCATCATGGGCGGGGTTGGTTGGGTTGCAATGGTTGCTCGGTATTTTGCTACTGGTGGTTTTGGGACAATATTCGGGGATACAATGGTCACATGCGGGTGTAATGACCATCGTCCTCGCTGTGGCGCATGGGTATGTCCCGCTCAAAAAACGCGCCGATAAAATCCGCTATCAGGGTGGATTAGCCAGCATTGTAGCGGTCGGTGTGTTGATATTTGTCGGTGTGCAACTGGTCAACGGCTGGGTATAGATTATTCGCTAGGGGGTAATACCCCCTAACGAACCTCATCCATCAGCTAAAATTGAATCGACAGCATTGGCTAGATCGTTCAGTGTATTCACATAATATACCCCATCAGAATTGACGGCATACAGGTGCATATCGCTATCGCCCGTCCCCCATTGGCTACGTGGTTCAGGACAAAACCAAATGAGCCGGCGTGCTTTACGTTGGATTTCTTGGGCAATATCAATGCGCGGGTTGTTATAATTGTTGCGTCCATCACCCAAAATGATGACCGTCGTCCGACTGGTGATGAGACCCATATGGTCGCGCTTGAAGGTGTTCAGGCTGTTGCCCAAATCGGTGTTATAATAACCCGGACGGTTGTGGTTCATCACCCGTTGCACCGCCTCGCGGGGTTCGTGTTCTTTGAATTCCATGCTAATATCCACCAAATCGCTGATGAAGATGAAGCTATTGGTGCGAGCCACTTGGTCTTGTAGTTCATAAATGAGGGTGAGCAAAAATTCTGTGCAATAACGTACCGATGTACTCACATCGCATATCACCACCAGCGCGGGCTTTTTATGACGGGTGCGCGTCTTGAGTTCAATCGGTGTGCCACCATAGCGCAAATTGGCGCGGATGGTACGACGCGGGTCGGGTGTGCCTGTTTTGGCGCGTTTTTGTCGTAATGATGCCCGACTACGCAGTTTCGCCGCCAAGCGCCGAATTTCATCTCGAATTTGGTCAATATCTGATTGGCTCAGGCGCGAAAACGGGATGTCGGATATATCGGCTTTGGGTTCTGGTTCTTGTTGCGCCATTTGTTGGGCGACCGAACTGCCGACATAATTGGAGATTTGATCAGATAACCCCTGCATGTTCTCTTGCATCATCTCGCGCAATTCATCGATCTTCTCTTGGCTCATGCCCATCGCTTGCAGTTGTTCCAGCAATTGCTCCAATAATTGGCGGAGTCGTTCCAGTTGTGCTTGCTGGTTCATCCGACGTTCAAACCATGGACGTTGATACATTTGGTCGGCTTGGTTTAAGCCTGCATCTTCGCCCATTTGGTCGAGTTGTTCTTGGCTAAAGGCTTGCCCTTCTAATAATTGTCTGAGCAAATCTTGCAGGGCTTGATCTAACCCTACCAATGAGCGTAGCGCTTGTTGGAGCATCTCTTGTTCTTCTGGTGAGAGGTTATCGGGGATGTTTTGCAGGGGCGGGACATTCGAGGCGAAGAACAACGGATAGAAATAATCGAATATCTGATGGTCATGTGCTTCTTTGACCAGCGTGCTTTTCAGTGTCGATTTGAAGTGATTCTGGTTATCTACACCCACTTCATCTACTCCATAAACGGCATCTTGGCTTTCTGCCAGTGAGATGCGTACCCCTGCCGCCCGTAATGCCCGTATAAATTCTACCATCCGCTTATCCATGTGACATCCTTTTTATTCACTTTTTGTTGATATGTCCATTTTAGGGCATAATCATGATAATTAGATGATAACCCCAATTTGCATCAAGATACAAGCATTTGATGGTGTGATATGTTATCATTTGCCTTGTATTGAGGAGATTTTTAATGTCTAAATCTGCATCTTCATTGCAACATTCGCTGTTCGATATGCTTCGTCAACACATCTCCACAGAATTGCCTATCGTGCGTTGTACCAAGAGCATATTGGTGCATTTGTCGCATACACTTGAAGATACCATCCTCAAAAATAAAATTCCTGCCATGCTCTTCACGGGTTTTCAAGAGTCATCGCATTGGCGCGAAGAAGCACATCGCTATGCAGAATTAACACACATCGCCCTACAAGTGTGTGTTTTCGCTGGCAAACCTTTGCCACCCGAAAGTCATGCCCAACAATTACACATCGAATTGGCAGAAGGCGATCCGTTGCGTCAGGAGTGGTTCTTGCTCATCTTATCCGACTCATTTTCGGTGTTATTATGTGGGCAAGATACACTACAACAGGTCTCGATCGAAGCAGACCGCCAATTCGATACCATCTGGACATTTGATAGGGCGCATATCGCCCAAACATTAGATATTTTGGAACGGGTTGTGGCGCATTATCGCCCAGAGCGCCTTGCCCAATTGCAACAGGCTCGCCAAACTTATACCCTTCATTCACCTGATGAGAAGTTGCTCTCGCAATTTGTGATGGATGTGCTGAGCCATGAAAATATCCTCAATCATGAAATCCGAGAACAAGCCTTGTTGCTCCAAACAATCATGAAACATGTGGGGTTGTATGCGTATATCATAGAGATACCGAATGAAGGTGAGCGAACAATGCGCCCCATTTTTGGCGATTTTAGTGCTTTATTTGGCTATCCATTTGGAAAAGAGGAAAAGGTTGATTATTGGTTCGACAAACTGGTTCATCCAGAGGATAAAGCCCGTTTTTATGCCCAACAAAAGGCGCTTATGCCCAATATCATCGCCTCAAACACGTATCGCTATATTCATCGAGATGGACATGTCATCTGGTTGCAAGTTATGTCACAAACAGTCTCTACCCCAGAGGGCATGATTCGCTATGGTACAGCGATGGATGTCACACCACTTTATCATGCACAAGAGGTGGAACGCGAAAAGCGGCGCTTAGAACAGGCATTGGAGCATGAAAAAGAGGTGAATGCCACGCGTACTTATTTTATGAATTCGGTGATGCACGAATTTCGTAATCCGTTGGCATCCATTTTGCTCGCCAGCGAGATGCTCCAACGGTATAAAGATAGAATGAGCGATGAAGAAAAAGATAAGCGCCTGCGGATTATCCAAACACAAATTATCCAATTGCGCGATACACTCGATGACATGGCGCTCATCATGAATAATCAAATGTCGCAGATGGGCTTTCATCCTATCTCAGACCATATTCGGCGTTATGTGAATGATGTCATCAATCGTTTTCGGGATGGGCGTGCCATGTATCATCAACTCATCCTCGAAGATACCCTATCGAGTGAGCCACATCTCATTGATACCCGCTTGCTCAAATATATTATTCCCGCTATTTTGAGGAATGCGGTCGATTATTCGGCGCAAGGGACGACCATCTTATGTCGGTTATTTCGAGACGGGAATACCATCGTTTTCTCAGTAAAAGATGAAGGCATTGGCATCCCTATCGATGACCAACCGCATATTTTTGAGCCGTTGTTTCGGGCTAAAAATGTGCCACCCGCGCATCATGGTGGCGGGTTGGGGTTGACGGTCGCCCAAGAATGTGTGCAGTTGCATGGTGGGCGAATCGAATTCCATAGCCAAGAGGGGATTGGTTCTGAATTTCGGGTGATTATCCCCTATGTACCAAGCTGAATGATTATTCGACCGTGATCGATTCGACAAAAAATTCTTTGCCTGTGATGATGACCACACGGTGACTATGGCAATAGGGGCAGAGTAACCCCTCTTCTTTGATGGCATATTCACGTTCACATGCCTCGCATTTGGCTTGCGCGGGGATGCGCTTAAAGTGCAATATTGCCCCAACAGCATTCGTATTTTCGCTGATAATATCCCAATAAAATTGAATACACTCATCCACCAAACTGGTTAAATCACCGATAACCAGATGAATATCGGTGATTTTTGCCCCACCAGCATGGTTGAGGGCGATGTCGAGGATGGCTTGGGTGATAGATAACTCGTGCATTGATTAGTCAAAATATGAGAATAAGGTGTTGGTGATGGGCAAGGGAAAATCAATCCCGCGATACACATAACCCAAAGCGGTATTTACCCGTATAATCAGATTAATCGCTTTGGCATTTTGTGGCACATCCACCACCTGATAAAAGGCGATCGCAGGGGCGACTTCCCATTCTGATTTGCCATCAACCACAAATTCCACTTGGTTATTGGCGACATTCAACACTTCCCATTGCAAAAAGATTTTGTTCGGTTCATTATCGACCAACCCGACCGCCACATAAACAAAATTCGGCTCTGTGGAACGGGTGTTATAACTCGGTTCTTGGGTCACGGTGGGGATAGCGCCACCAGGGGTCATCATCACTTGTGGGGTGATGCTATTCATCGGCACAAGCACCACCGCCACATCATCACCAAGATGCACATCTTT
>PGTJ01000491.1 GCA_002794515.1 Phototrophicales bacterium | reverse complement strand
TTCCTTTTCAGGAGGCTCTCTTTATGAATAAGATGAACATTCGTGATGTCGAATTAGCGGGTAAGCGCGTTTTGGTGCGTGTCGATTTTAATGTCCCCCTTGACGGTAGTACCGTGACCGATGATACCCGTGTCCGTGCCGCCGTACCGACCATCAAATATATCCTCGACCAAAAACCCAAAGCAGTTATTCTCATGTCGCACTTGGGCAGACCGAAAGATGGTCCCACGCCCGAATTCTCGCTCAAACCCGTTGTGCCTGTATTGGCAAATTTATTGGGTGTCGACGTTTTCTTTGCTGAAGATTGCATTGGCGAAGTTGCAGATAAAGCCGTTGCCAATTTGCCCGAAGGTGGTGTTCTCATCCTTGAGAATACGCGCTTTTATAAGGGTGAAGAGAAAAATGATCCCGAAATTGCCAAAGCACTGGCAAAACATGGCGACATTTTCGTCAATGATGCTTTTGGCTCGGCGCATCGCGCTCATTCATCCACAGTTGGCGTGACCGATTATCTACCTGCTGTTGCTGGCTTTCTGCTAGAAAAAGAAATCGATTATTTGGCGACTGCCATCGAGTCGCCTAAACGCCCGTTCATCGCTATATTGGGTGGCGCAAAAGTGTCGGATAAAATTGCGGTGATTGAAGCCCTATTGAGCAAAGTGGATGCTTTGCTCATCGGCGGTGGTATGGCGAATACCTTCCTGAAAGCACAAGGGCTAGAATTGGGCAAATCATTAGTCGAAGCCGATGCCATCGAGACCGCCAAAATGCTCCTCGAAAAAGGTGGCGATAAACTGGTTTTGCCAATCGATGCTGTTATTGGCGATAAATTTGACAATGATGCCCAACAAAAGACGATTGAGGTGAGCGCAGGTGTGCCAGATGGTTGGGCGATTTATGATATTGGGGAACAAACTGTCAGACAATTCGCCGCCGTTTTAAGTGGTGCGAAGACAGTTGTCTGGAACGGTCCTATGGGTGTGTTCGAGATGCCTAATTTTGCCAAAGGCACATTTGCTGTTGCGAAGTTATTAGCCGATGAAACAGCGAAAGGCGCAGTGACGATTATCGGCGGTGGCGATTCTGCGGCGGCAATCGAAGAATCGGGTTTGGCGGATAAAATCACTCACATTTCGACTGGCGGTGGCGCAAGCCTCGAAATGCTCGAAGGCAAGGCATTACCGGGTGTGGTGGCATTGAAGGATAAATGATGAGAACCCCGATTATCGCAGGCAATTGGAAAATGCACAAAACCATTGAGGAATCAGTGGCTTTTGTTAAGGAATTAGCACCCCTCATCGCCGAATATAAAGGTGTGGAGCGCGTGGTGGCGCCCACCTTTGTCGCCATATCCAGTGTTGCAGAAGCGCTCAGAGGCACGGATATAAAGGTGTCGGCGCAAAATACCCACTGGGAGACGCATGGCGCATATACATCACAAATCGCGCCGACTATGCTTAAGGGATTAGTCGAGTATTGCATCATCGGGCATTCAGAATGTCGGCAATATCTTGGCGAAACCGATGAC
>PGTJ01000373.1 GCA_002794515.1 Phototrophicales bacterium | reverse complement strand
TTTTCACTCGCGCCTCGTCATATTTCACACCGAGTTCTTTGAATATCTGATACACGTCTTCGAGGGTATTGCGACGCTCGACACTATTTTCGGTGATATATTGCGCGATGAGGCTACGAATCACCGCCTCTTCATAGCGCATTTGTGAAGAGATTGCCATGTTCCATGCTTTTTCCCACCATGTTTTGGCTTTTTGCCGTTCTCCTAAAAGCCAGTGGCGCATTCCCACCAACCGCCAATACCATGCTTTTCCTGTGATGAGGATGCTGGTCGATTCTTTGAACATGCCCAGTGCTTCATCGGCATATGGTCTGAATTGCTCGCGTGTGGTTGGGTTAGGATGCGTTGCCCAGATATTTTGCATCAATTCGGCTAACATGCCATAACCGAGAATGGTGTATAAACCACGTTTGTCGGGCAAGCCACGGATATGCTCGATGGCTTGAATTGCCACCTCAGTCGCGGTATCGATTTGACCATCACGCCAATATGCCATCGCCAAAATGCTATAGGCGGTAGTGCTGGCATCAATATCATCGGGAAATTGTGGGATGATGTCGATGCGTTTTTGGGCATGATGAATGGCAAACTCATAATCTCCCAAAAACACACTCACTTCGGCGAGGTTGCTATATGACCAGCCAATAGATTGAATATCGTTGCTTCGCAGGCTCATCTCTTTGAGTTGCAAACGCAATCTTTTCGCCTCGATAAAATCGCCCGTCAGTGTTGTAATCAGACTGTGCATCGCCAGCGATTCGCGCTTGCGCCGATGGTCGCCCACCTCTTCAAATAAACGAAATGCCATATTCAGCGAGGTTTGGGCATTCGTTAGTCTGCCGATACTGCCCCAATATACACCCAACACCAAATAGGTGAAGGCGCGTGCCGATGGGTCTTCTACATGTTCAACAATTGCCGTTGTCTTTTTGCTATAACGCTCGGCAAAGCGATACAGGGCAATCGTCACATACATATAACTCACAATGCTATAGGCGCGGAGCTTTTCGGAACTTGTCCCGATGCGTTCTGCGAGTGTCGCCGAGCGCAAGGCAATCTGCACCGTTTCGAGGCGCTTGCCCGCAAAGAATAACACCTGTCCCATGTGGATGCCAATTTGCACCGCTAACGACAGGTCTTTTTTGTCGTGTTGATGATACCCTGCCAGGCGGCGGAATATCGGAAAAAATTGCTGAAAGAACAATGATACAATCGAGCGGATGATGCCCGATGTATGTTGTGGGATAGCCAATTTGAGGTCGGCAAGGGCTTGATATGAATAATCGAGGCTCAGTTGCAAATTGCCGATGCTGTAATGGGCGTGTGCCAATTGAAAATTCACGCGGGCATTTTGTTGATACGATAACCCGCCAATTTCGACTACGCGCTTCAAATATTCAAGTGCCTCTTTGCCTGCGCTATTGCGAACCGCTTGTTCACCCGCGAGGAGTGCATATTCTTGTTCTTTGGTGATATTTCCATACATTCCCCAATGATAGGTCAATAATGCCGCATTGCCTTGTGCGCCTGTGGCTTCGATGGCTTCTGCCACACGCCCATGCGCCTCGCGCAAATCGTCTGGCGTGAATTGTTTGAGGATATAATCTCTGAATTTATCATGGCTAAAGCGCCATGCGTCTTCAAACCATTCGAGGACGGCAATATCGGCACATGCCAACACCCAACTGGCAATATCATCACTGAAATGATTCATCACTTCCATGTTGATTTCGCGCCCAATGACCGCCGCCAATTGCAACAGGCGATAATTTTCGGGTGATAATTTGCTCAGCCGATGCTGAATAATATTCTGGATGCCACCGCCTAAAATGCGCTGAGATAGGCTTGTCTCTGGGTTGATGTTATCCAGACTGCCCCATTCTTCTGCCAGATTACGAATCATCTCGATCAAAAAATAGGCGTTCCCTTCTGTTACTTGATGAAGCATGGCGATTAAATTGGGCTGAGCGATTTGTTCACCCAAAATATTCCTGCTTAATTCGCCAATTTCGGGCAACGACATCCGTTTGAGCGATATGTGGATTGCTTTGGGCAATTCTTGGGGCAGGTGAGGGCGTTCATCATCTCGATAACTGCCGATGATCAGGACGGGCAACGAGACCAATTCATCTTGCAGATGTTGGAGCAAATTGAGGCTTTCGCTACTCAGCCAATGTAAATCTTCTAAGAAGATGAGCAACGGTATCCCCGCAATGCTCAGGCGGTCTAATAATGTATCTACCGTTTCCATCAGCCGTTCACGAGCGGCATTGGGTTCTAGGAATGGTGGATCAGAAATATTCAAGGGCGGGTCGTATAATGTGCCAATATCTGGCACGATGGGTTTTAGCACGCTGGCATGACGCAAATTTTCGGTATTGGGTGTTGTTGCCACCAACAACACCACCCGCTTGAAAATATCTTCCCACAAATAGAAAGGCGTTCCACCTTCCTTAATAGCATGTGCCGTGACCACTTGCACCCCACGCACGAG
>PGTJ01000219.1 GCA_002794515.1 Phototrophicales bacterium | reverse complement strand
TCGATATGCCACGATATTTTCGGCGAGTTTATTGCCAATCCCCGCCACATACCGCAATAATGCTGGGGATGCAGTATTGACATCTACGCCAACAGCATTCACCACGCGCTCTACGACTGCTTCGAGTGTGGCGGTCAATTGTTTTTGATCGACATCATGCTGATACAGCCCCACACCAATCGATTTTGGATCAATTTTCACCAATTCGGCGAGCGGGTCTTGGATACGCCGTGCAATCGAGACCGCACCACGTAGAGTGACATCTAAATCGGGCAGTTCGGCGCGTGCCAACGGGCTGGCGCTATACACACTCGCGCCCGCCTCGCTAACGATGACATAATGCACATCGCTACGTCCACGAGTGAGTTCGGCGACCAGTGCTTCTGTCTCGCGGGAGGCAGTGCCGTTGCCAATGGCGATCAGGCTCACACCATATTTTTTGATGAGGTCAGACAGCATGAGGAGCGATTGTTGCCATTGGCGTTGTGGTTCATGGGGATAAATGGTGGCGGTCGCCAAGACTTTGCCGGTCGAATCGACCACAGCGATTTTTGTGCCAGTCCGAAATCCGGGGTCAATGCCCATCACCACCCTATCAGGTATTGGTGGCTGACTGAGCAGGGCGCGTAAATTTTGTGCGAACACATGAATCGCATGGGAATCGGCGATTTCGGTCAATGTGCGCCGAATATCACGTTCAATGGCGGGCAATAATAAACGTTTACCCGCATCCACTTGTGCCAATTGTAATTGATCGGCGAGCGGTGAACGGTGGTCTATCCGATAGATATTGTCTATGGGGCGCAACCAATCGCGATCTTCGAGTTGAACAGAGACACGCAGGATTTTTTCTGCTTCGCCACGATTGAGCGCCAAAATTTGGTATGCCCGTATCGATGATACCCGCGCCGTGAATTGATAATAAATTTTGAACACCGCTTTTTCATCTGTGGCATCGGGAATTTTTTCGGAGGTGATAATTCCATAGCGCAATGCCTTTTCGCGCACATCACCACGCACTTGGGCGTTATCGCTAATTGTCTCGGCGACAATATCACGCGCTCCTGCCCACGCATCGGCGACAGAAGGTACATTATCGCTCAGGAATGGTGTGGCGAGTGCATCTAATGTATCTTTGGTGCGAAGTTGTCCTAAAATCATATCGGCGAGGGGTTGCAAGCCATTTTCACGGGCGATGCTGGCGCGGGTACGCCGTTTGGGTTTATAGGGCAAATATAAATCTTCAAGCGCCGTCAGGCTATCTGCATTTTCGATTTGCGCTTGTAATTCTGGTGTGAGATGCCCCTGTTCGGCAATCGAGGCTAAGATTGTCTCGCGCCGTTTTTCTAATGTCCGTAGTTTATCGGCTTGGTCGGCGATTTTGGCAATTTGATCTTCATCTAAACTGCCCGTCATCTCTTTGCGGTAGCGTGCGATGAACGGGATGGTGTTATCGGCATCGAGTAAGTCGAGTGTTGCTTGAACTTGGTTGGGTTTTATAGCCAACAATTGGGCGATTTTGTCTGATAAATTCATCATTCCCTAGACTAGACCTTGTATGTGGGTTATACTCATAAATCTAAAATTTGATGAGGATAATTATAAACAATTCCTCTGTAACTTGTGCATATCTATCTGTCTATAAATGTTACCTAAAGAGGTCAACTGATTATGTCTACATATAGAACGTATCAACCCAAAATTCGTCGCCGTATGCGCGTGCATGGCTTCCGCCAACGGATGCAAACCAAAGGTGGTCGCAACACCTTAAAACGTCGTCGGGATAAAGGTCGTCATAAACTGACGGTTTCGATGAATAATCACGTCAAAAAAGTGAATTGGAATGCCCACTGAGTTGGGATATGGTCATCACTGATGCACCACCATCTGCGTTTGCGTCATGCTGACGATTTTGCCCGCATAAAGGCGCAGGGTCGTGTTGTGCATCATCCTTTTTTTACGATAAGTTACCTGCAGAACGACCTCAGCCATAATCGGTATGGGGTCATCACCAACAAACGACTGGGGAAGGCGGTCAGACGGAATCGGATCCGCCGTCAAATCAGAGAAGCGTTGCGATTGCTCCATCCGACCCTACGAAGCGGTTATGATGTGGTGGTCATCCCAAAACCAAGCATCATTGGGCAATCCTTCTGGACGATTCACGAAACCCTGCAACAAAAATTACGTAGTATTGGATTAGTGACAGAGTTAGAAAAATCATGAAGTGGTTGGCATTAGGCTTGATTCGGTTGTATCAGAAAACGCTCTCGCGGATATTACCCCCTTCGTGTCGGTTTTACCCCTCGTGTTCACAATATACCTATGAAGCCATCCAGATTTACGGATTTTTTCGGGGCGGATGGATGGGATTACGACGCATTGCGCGGTGTAATCCATTCAATCCGGGTGGCTTTGACCCTGTTCCGCCCAAAAAAGGAGACATAAAAACTTGAACACCTCACACCCCCGTGCGCGATTGCTTTTTATCGCGTTGATGCTTCTGATTGTATTCGTTGGTGTCGGGTGCGTGCCGACTCGTCTGGGTACGGGTTGGGCATCGTTGCGCCTAGTGGATGATAACATCCTCGTCACCTATAATGACCGTATCCTGTTGGTGGATGCGGGGACTGGTCGCCCGATACAATTGACCGACTCACAAGGGCGTATCCGTACAGATAGCAACAATAACCCACTCCGTTGGGAATTATTGGGTAGCGCCACCCAATCGCAATTTTTTGCCTCGCCAGTGATCGTCAATTTAGATAATCAGACCGATAAATTGGCGCTGGTTGTCGATTACAACGGCAAAATTTTTAATGCCAACCTAACACAAGCCTGTTTTTCGGGTAGCAGTGGCGAATGTTTTATCGGCAATCAACCACCATTTGTGCAAATTCAAGGCAAAATTTATACCGATATTGCTGTTGATGACCAACGGATTTATTTGCCATTGGGCGAACACGATGTGCTGGCGTTGAATAAAACATCGCTCACCGAAAGTTGGCGGTTTCGTACACAACGTGGCGTGTGGTCGACACCGATTGTCATTGGGGATCGGGTGTATTTTGCCGAAATGGGACATGAATTTTATGCCCTAGATGCCAACACGGGCGCTCGCATTTGGCAATTGGATTTAGGTGGTGCTGTGGCGGCATCGCCCGTATTTTATGATGGCACATCGGCAACCGATTACGCCGATGATCAACCCGCTCCCACCGATGTCTCGTATAATATAGACAATGGTCGCTTTTATGCAGGCACATTCGCCCGTACCATCGTGCAAGTGAGCATGGATGGTATACTCGAAAATGTGTTTAATACCAACGACTGGGTGTGGAGTTCGCCCAAAATCGTAGATGGTGTGTTATATGCCACCGATTTAGGCGGGATGGTCTATGCGTTGGATGTGAATGATAATCTGCGCCTGATTTGGCAACAAAACACACAAACACGCGGCATTCGGGCGCGCCCGTTGGTGCTAGAAAATTATGTCATCGTTGTCTCGCAAGAGGGCATTGTGTTATGGCTGAATCGGGACGATGGAAGCATCACCCTGCGCCAAGAAACCCGCGAAGAAACATTATCGGATATGTTATATGTGCCACCGACACAAACTCGTCGAGATGCGCTCATCGTCATCGGCACAATTAACCCCAACCGCCAATTGTTCGCCTTCACTGTAGAAGGGCAACAAGTGTGGTTATATCCCCCCGCCTCGTGACCCATAGGTAGGAGAATTTATTGGAATGTTTGATTTAATCCTCAATCCATTTATCACTATTTTATCGCTATTTTATAGCGTATTTGGTCAGAATATTGTGCTATCGATCGCGGTATTCACCGTGTTGATACGCTTGGCAACATCGCCATTATTGCTCCAACAACATCGTTCGACAGCCAAGATGCAAGAACTGCAACCCAAATTACGGAAATTGCAAGAAAAATACAAAAATGACCGCGAAAAATTGGCACAAGCGCAGATGCAACTCTATAAAGAGGCAGGGGTTAACCCATTGGGTGGATGCTTGCCTCTGTTGGTGCAATTGCCGATATTTTTGGCGATGTATCAGACCATCATTCACGCCCTCGCCAACACCCCATATCAATTAATCGATTTGTCGGGTCGGATTTTATTCCCTGGGCTCGATAACATCGTCCCCATTCAAAATATGTGGGCGGGCTTAGATTTAACCCTGCCACCCACCATCAATCCGGCTTATGCACTGGTATTACCCGTATTGGTGATGATCACACAATGGGTATCGTATAAAGTGACTGTGCCAGAAATTCCCCCCAATGAAGACGGCACACCGAACCCAATGGCACAAACCACCAAGACGATGGCGAATGTCATGATGGTGATGTTCGGCTTATTCTCGCTGTCGTTCTCGGTAGGACTTTCGATTTATTTTGTCGTGAGCAACATCACGGGCATGGTACAATATACCCTACTCGGCAAAGCCGACTGGGGGAAATTGGTGGGCAAACCCAAATTGCAACCTGCGCCCGTCCCTGCCAGCGCCCCAAGCAATAAGCTCAGCACTGCTAGTAGTGTGAAAGCGGTCGCCAATAACGCTAAAGCAAGTAACAAAGCCAATGCGCCCGCCGAAGCCCGTAGCAACCCCATGAGTGGGGCAATTAACAAAACAGAGAAGCGCAAAAATAATAAAATGCGCCCACGTAGCCAAACAAATTAGCCTAGCCTGTTCATAGAGGATATAACGATACATCATGAACCCCAATGAAC
>PGTJ01000232.1 GCA_002794515.1 Phototrophicales bacterium | reverse complement strand
CCTTTTTGATGATGATGACCGTTATCAAACGACTATCGATATGGCAGATTATCGGCATACTGAGCGCGTTGGCGCTCGGTTTGGGATTATCATCATTTTTCTGGTTATCGGCATGGGCAGAGCAAGACCTGGTGACATGGATACGCGCCCCATACAACCGCTTATTGCCCATCATAACGCTCGAAAACATCATCGCGCCTATCCATATCATCGACCTCAACCAACAAATCCACATCCCTCAATTAGGCATCGGCTGGGGGGGGATGATATTCGGCATATTGGGTTGTATGGGGATATTCATCACCCGCTTGTATCGGCATTGGCTGGTATTTTGGCTCATTAGTGGCATGATTATCATGGCAATCGGCATTTTTATATCCCCCACATCATTATGGTTGATGTCTCCATTCAGCCTCTGTTTGGGGATTGTTGGTAGTGGGGCATATGCCCTATCACAACGAGCGTCACGACACATCCAACGGCTATTTTTGCCAGCATTAATCGTGACTTTATGTTTATCATCATTACCCGTGTGGTTAGCCCCGCGCTGGTCAGATGAGGGCGATTCATGGGATAGCACCGCACAAATTATCTATGAACAATTGGGATATGGTGTGGCAGTATTACCTCCATCCAGACCCATCCCCATCACCTTGCCCACCCCGATTATCCCCAATCGGGGATTAATCAACGGGTATCAAAATAATAATGTCGTCCGAATTCCACAAAGCCAATTGACCATCTCTAAACAGGCAGGGTTAATCGCCTCAGAAAGTCATCGTGACCGGTATTTTATCCAAACCGATACCAGCGCCATATTCGAGGTGTTACGGGCATATGCCCCGGGTTGGAGCGCAAATGTCGATGGTCGCGCAATGAGCCTCATCCCCAATCCCGCCACAGGACTAATTCAGGTGGTGCTGGCACGCCCAACACAAGGGGTTTTGACAATTAGTTATGAGAGTACCCCTATCCGCGAAACTGCATGGGCGGTGAGCGCGGGCATTGGTGGATTGATGGTGCTGATGATCATCGTGACGATATTCAGAGGCAAGCGCCCACAATCACTTATTGAATTGGGATTATTGCCCGTGCAATCGGCACGCCTGATGGGTGTGATTATTGTCGGGTTTATCATATTTTTCGCCTTTTTTATCATGCCACAAGCACCCTATTCGATATATCCCCCTAATGGTCATCAGCTCATCCCGTTTGTGGCACAAAATCACAAAACCGATGTGGGCATCGAAATGCTGGGGTATCAGGTGATAGCCCCGCAACAAACGTATCATAGGGGAGATGCCATTCGGGTGCAAGTGGCATGGCGCACAGCCCGCCGCCTAACAGATAACTATCAGGTAGTGGTGTTCTTAGAAGCAATAGATGCCCCAAGCTTGCGTTGGCTCCAATCTGAACCGCGTTACTTGGCGGGGTATCCCACACGGCGTTGGTCACTGCAAAAATACAGCCTCGATGAATATGTCATCCCTGTCAGCAATACCCTATCACAGGGGGACTATCGGTTGGTTATCGAGTTATATCGCTGTCAGGGGAGCTGTTTACGCGAGAATCGGGTCAATTTTTTCACATCAGATGGCGAATTCATCGGGTCACAAGTGGCATTATCGGCACAATTTCATGTACAATAGATACCCATATCAAAAAAAATTTAATCGACTTGGATTTAGGAGTTCAACATGCCTTCAAATCTTTCCCTTAGCGACACCCACATTGCCGAAATTCGGCAATCGATCTTAAACATGATAGATGGCTTAAAAGAAAGTGCAACCACCACCTCAACAACATCTGACCCACAAGGAAATGCCTTCTGGAACGCCCTGAATAGTGCCAAATCATCATTCCTTGCCAGTTTAGATACCTTGCGTGAAGCCGTTGGATTGCATACGATGGGCAACTTTCATGATTCGGTGGGGTTGGCACGCGACAATGTGAGCCGTCTGGAAGACATGATGCTCGGAGACCCAAATATCGCCCCCGCCTTCGAGCCAATTCTATCGGGATTTACAGCGCTGAAAGCGGTGAATTATTTTTCGGTGATGGATGAATATGTCGAAGAAATTCTGCTCAAATTGGCAATGCCGTCCATCGAAAACACGCTCAAATTGAAATATGCCCAAAATATTCCCATGCGTGGGCAATGGACACAAAATCCGGTCTATGCCCAAATTGAAGCCATTCGTGGCATCGCCCAAGAACGCCTCAATATGTTATCACAAGCCCGCCGAGAACGGCAAAAGATGATTGGCAAGGCATGGGAACAACACCGCAACTCACAAAATGTCGATGCCATCCGCGCTTTTGATGAAGTATTGGCAATTAAAGCCGATGATGTCGATGCCCTCTATGGCAAAGGACTGGCACAACGCGCCAGTGGCGATAAATCTGGGGCGGTGAAGTCGTTTCAATTGGCATATGATTATGTCACACGCACCACTGCCGCCTTGCAAAAAGCACGTATCATCGAAGATGGAACAAATAGCCTAAAAACAACCGAAGACGACCGCTATATGATGTTGGCGCGGATGTGCCGGCAACGGTTGCACGAACTGAATGCAGAAGCAAGCGCATAATGTTATGAATAAACGCGAGCGATTAGAGCGCACCCTATCGGGTGAGAAAACAGACCGCGCCCCAGTCGCCTTATGGCGACATTTCCCCGGCGATAACCTGCGTATTGGCGATTTTGTGCGCTCTACCCTCGATTTTCAACACAGCTACGATTGGGATTTCATCCATACCACCCCATTTAGCGCCTATAGCATCGCCGATTATGGTATCGATGCGGTATGGGATGGCAATCCATCGGGCGAGGCACAGATTACCAAACCAATCATCAAACGCTCACTCGACTGGACAGAACTCCGCACACTCGACCCAACACGCGGCGAATTGGGCAAATATCTCGAAGCCCTGCGGATGATTGTCGCCGAAGCCGATAAACTGAGTGTGCCTGTTTTGGCGCACATTCATAGCCCACTCTCACAAGCGCGTATGATAGCCGGTGAAAGCACGCTGTTGTTGCATCTCCGCACCGCATCCCAACGGGTGATAACGGGGTTGAACACACTCACCGATAACACATTAAAATTGATTGAGATGCTCCACAAAATTGGTATTTCGGGTGTATCATATGATATGGACTGTGCTGGTTTCTTGGTGATGTCTGAAGATGAATATGCACAGTTCGGCATCCCCAATGACCGAAAAATTTTAGAAAACCGCGATCCGCGTTGGTGGCTCAATATGATACATCTTCCACAACATCCTATGTTTACACTCGCCACCAGTTACCCGATGCACATCATTCACTGGGATGTGACCGAAAAACAAGTAGATTGGATGACCGCCAAAACACGCACCAGCCAGGTCTTATGCAGTGGATTAAACATCGAAAAACATCTGCTTCATGGAACACCCACGCTCATCCGCGAGACGATGCGCGAAGCCTTATTGGAGATGAATCGCACCCGCATCATCATCAGTGCAAATGCCACAATACCCGTCACCACACCCCTCTCACATATTCGCATGGTACGCGAAGCTGTTGATATTTTAGGATAATTGCTTATGCCCATTCGTGTGATTGCTGGAAGCGCCAAAGGGCGCAAACTGAAACTCGTCCCAGGAGATACCACCCGCCCCGTGATGGATCGGGTGAAAGAGGCGTGTTTCAATATTATCGGGCGCGATATCATCGGCGCACGCTTTTTAGATGTCTTCGCGGGGACGGGCAGTGTGGGAATCGAGGCGCTGAGCCGGGGCGCACGCCAAGCGGTTTTCATCGAAAAAGAACGGATTGCCTGTAAAACCATTGAAGAAAATCTGGAAATCACACAACTAAAAGACAAGGCAATCGTCCGTCAGATGGATGCATTCGCCTTTATCAGAGGCACACCACCCACCCCACCATTTGATTTCATCTATATCGCGCCACCGCAATACAAAGGCTTGTGGATAGAAGCATTGCAAGCATTCGACAAAAATCGGGCATGGTTTGGTGATGAAACGATGGTCATCGTGCAAATTGACCCTCAAGAACAAGCAGATGTGGCATTAACACACCTTGAAATTGTTGATGAGCGTATTTATGGCAAAACATTGTTACTATTTTACATGTTGAAAGAAGAGGATAGCCAAGCCGATGGATGATTTGAAACGTCTCGAAAAGATTGCCACCGAACTTATAGAGCTGTTTGAGGTTCATGCCCCGCCTGTGCCGATTGAATCCATGCTCCAACATCCCAAAGCAGGCATGTGGGATGAAGTGGATGTGAATCAGCTATCGGGGACATTCTTGAGCATCAAAGATCAATTTTCGCCCCGCATGTCATTGGCACGATTATTG
>PGTJ01000632.1 GCA_002794515.1 Phototrophicales bacterium | reverse complement strand
GGTGCAATTTCGTTGAATAACACCGCGCCATCGGGTAATAAAAATAATTCCACACCAAACACCCCCACCCCCTCGATTGCCTTGACTGCTTCTATCGCCACATAACGCGCCTGAGCAATCACTTTAGATGATAAATCGGCAGGCGCACGCACCACATGACACACATGATTTTTTTGTATCGTCTGGACAACAGGATAAGCCACCATCTGACCATTGCGTCCACGCACCACCATCACAGCCAGTTCATGTGTGAATGGGACAAACGCCTCCGCCATCAATGCCCTACCACCATGTGATAAGCGTTCCCACTGTGGAACAATATCGCCTTCTGTGCGGATTGTGGCGTTGCCATAACCATCATAACTATTGCGTCTGGCTTTGAGCAAAAAAGGATAGCCATGTTTTGTGCCAAAATCACGCGCTGTTTGCATCGTATCCAACGGGGCGAATATAGGGACGGGTATATGATTGTGCATCATCGTCATCTTTTGCACCAGTTTATCTTGAATTTTGTCGAGCGTATTGGCAGTCGGATAAACAGGGATGTGCATCGCCTCGAATTGTCGCAACACATCGGCATCGACAAATTCGTTTTCCAGTGTGATGAGGTCACATAACGCACCAAAAGCATGAATAGCCGATTCATCCGTCCAACGCCCAACAATTTGATGATGCGTCAAACGTGACGCAGGGGTATCGGCAACTTGTTCAAAAATGGCGGTTTCTAATCCCAATGATATGGCGGCTTG
>PGTJ01000040.1 GCA_002794515.1 Phototrophicales bacterium | reverse complement strand
GTTCATCCCAATATGCCAATTCGCCCACCTTCGCTTTTTTATCGGCGATGCGTTTGAGCAAGGCATTGCGCTGAGGCAATAATTTATCATAATTTTCGAGGGCGCTATAATAATCGCGGTCAATCTGGGCGAGCGTGTCATTCATAAAACGCCTACGCTCACTGGGCGAGCCTTCGATGAGCGCCAAGTCTTGCGGCAAAAATAAGACAACCGTCACCAAGCCGATGATGTCCATGACGCGCTTATCTACCCCATTCAATTTGATTACCTTCTTGAATTTTGGGGCAATCTCGCCATTATTTTCGAGCATGAGCGTGATTTCGAGCCGATTATATGCACCATTGGTGGTCATATCCGCCGCCAGACGGGCATAGGGCAAGGTCTCGGTCTCCATGCGCCAATGGATGAGCTGGCGGTCGGTGGTGGTATATGGAGAGCGTGCCGTTGCCAGATATGCCAATGCTTCGAGCAGGCTGGTTTTGCCCTGGGCGTTATCGCCATAGATTACCAATGGCTGATGTGGCAAGCTGAGTTCTAAACGGGCATAATTGCGAAAATTTTGGAGCGATAGATGGTCTATGTGCATGGGGTTTATCCTACATCAAAACGCCTGTTCATTATAGCGGATTCGCCTTTGCACGACCATACCCCTACACACAATTGGTTATACACCCTATAATGAATATATTCATCGTTCACTTGAGGAAAAGTTATTCATATGCAAGAAAAGCTAGAAAAAGTCGAAGCACGCTATATCGAACTAGAAAGACTGATGTCTGACCCTGCCACCATGAATGATTATGAAAAGATGGTGGCTTATTCTAAAGAACGGTCAGATTTAGAAGATTTGGTCATGGCATACCGCGATTATAAACATCAATTGGCACAACTCGCCAGCGCTAGACAGGTCTTTCAGGAAGAAGATGACCCCGAATTGCGCGAAATGGCACGCGAAGAGATTAATCAACTGGAAGACAGCATCCCCGCCACCGAAGAAAAATTGCGGGCGATGTTATTGCCCAAAGACCCACGAGACGATAAAAATGTCATCATGGAAATTCGGGCAGGCGCAGGGGGCGAAGAAGCCGCCATTTTCGCCGCCGATTTATTCCGTATGTACACCCGCTATGCCGAAGCACAAGGGTGGAAGGTGCATATCACATCCGAAAACGAGACGGGCAATGGTGGCTATAAACGGATTGAGTGCGAAATTAAGGGCAAAGGGGCATTTTCGCGCTTGAAATACGAAAGTGGCGTGCATCGCGTTCAGCGTGTGCCTGTCACCGAAAGTCAGGGACGGATTCATACCAGCACGGCAACGGTCGCCGTCCTCGCCGAACTGGATGATATCGACATCAATCTGGATATGAAAGATGTGCGCGTGGATGTGTTCCGCAGTCAGGGCGCGGGCGGTCAATCGGTCAATACCACCGACTCGGCTGTTCGTATGACGCACATCCCAACGGGCATCGTGGTCGAATGTCAGGATGAGCGTAGTCAATTGCAAAATCGTATTCGCGCCAAACAAATTTTGCTCAACCGCTTATACGAGATGGAAGAGCAAAAACAGCGCGAAGAACGCGAAGCCGAACGCCGTGACCAAGTGGGTGGTGGCGATCGGTCAGAAAAAATTCGCACCTATAACTATCCACAAAACCGCGTGACCGACCATCGCATCAATTATAGCAGTTATAATTTGACGGCGGTGATGGACGGTGCAATTGACGAATTTATCGATGAACTCGCCACACACGAACAAGCCGAAAAATTAGCCAAAGCAACGGTGTAACGCATCATGCCCGAAAAATGGATTACCACCAAAGCCGATTTATTGCCCCAAATTGAGGAACAGTGGAACGCGCTTCATGCCCTGTTCAACATCCTCACCGATTATCAACTCACCCAGATCAAAAATCCAGATGGGTGGTCAATCAAAGACCATGTCGCGCACATGACCGCATGGGAAAATTCGGTAATAGCCCTTCTGATGGGTCGCCCTCGTCATGAAGGGTTGGGTATTCCAGAAGAAATTTACGATACGGATGATTTAGATACTATCAACAAAGCCATTTTTGAATTGCATAAAGACGAGCCAACGCATGTCATCTTTCCGCGGTTTCATCAGACCCACGATAAATTACTGTCAATAATCGATAAACTCACAGATGAAGACTTAAATAAAGGATATGGTCACTTTTTGCCGACCGATACGGGTGGTCATCTGCCCACCATCAATGTGATTTATGGCAACACCGTGCATCATTTCAAAGAACATCTGGGTTGGATAGAGGCGATGCTCGCCAAATATAACAGCGAAAAATGATGCGTTAAGGTGTGCTATTTGGCATACTCGGTTAGCATGGGAATACGGCGATATCGGTTGGGTTTGATGCAAAAAGTCGATTTCAACCAAGTTTAACCCCGCCCATAAAGAGATTTTTGTTCGTCATGATCGACCATCCTCATCACTGCTTTTGGTGATTATAACACAAAATGGCGCATAACCTGCCTCGCTAATCGGCGAAAACACCCCTATAATAAACACATATTTCTATCTGATACACGGCAGATGCGCCGTATTTACAGGCATATTTTAGGTGAGGACAAATCAATCCATGTCGCAACCGTTAAATTTTCAACAAGTCATCCTCAAATTACACGAATTTTGGGCATCACAAGGATGTGTCATCTGGGAGCCATACAATGTGCAAGTCGGGGCAGGCACAGGCAACCCCGCTACCCTGTTGCGCGTATTGGGTCCAGAGCCGTGGCGCGTGGCATATGTCGAGCCATCCGTCCGCCCCGATGATGGGCGTTATGGCGAAAATCCCAATCGGATGCAAAAATATTATCAATATCAAGTCATCCTCAAGCCCGAACCGGGCAATCCACAAGAGTTATACATCAAATCGCTCGAAGCGCTGGGCATCAACCCGCGTGAGCATGATATTCGCTTTGTCGAAGACAATTGGGAATCGCCCGCATTAGGCGCGTGGGGGTTGGGATGGGAAGTGTGGCTAGATGGTCAAGAAATCACCCAATACACCTATTTTCAACAGGCAGGCGGTTTAGAATGTGACCCTGTGGCGGTGGAGATTACCTATGGTGTCGAGCGCATCGTCTTGGCATTGCAGGGCAAAAATTCGGCATGGGAGATCGATTGGCTCGATGGTCTGACCTATCATGACATGATGTATAACGAAGAGGTAGAGCATTGTCGGTATTATTTCGATATTGCCGATGAAAAGGCGCTCAAAACAGTATACGACACCTACGAAGGCGAATACAAACGCGCCCTAGAAGGCGATGCGCTGATTAGCGCCTACGATTATGTCCTCAAATGTAGTCACCTGTTCAACGTACTGGATACACGCGGGGCGATTGGTGTGACGGAACGCGCTTATTATTTCAAGCGGATGCGAGATATGACGCGCACCATCGCCAAGACGTATGTCGCCAAGCGCGAAGCATTGGGCTACCCGCTCATGCGAATGACCCCCAAATGGGGTGAACCACCCACACCAGAGGTGTCGGAACAGGTGGTGTATCAACATCCGCCAACCGAACCGAAAGACTTTTTGCTCGAAATTGGTGTCGAAGAATTACCCGCCCAAGATGTCGATAGCGCCCTCGCCCATCTGCAAGCGACCGCACCGAGATTATTTGATGATTTGCGACTGAGTTATGAAGCGGTTTATACTTTCGCCACACCACGTCGTTTAGTGATTCATGCCGTCAAACTCGCCCCCAAACAGACCGATGTGCAATTGGTCGAGAAGGGTCCGCCCGTGAGTCGTGCCTTTAATCCCGATGGCACACCGACCAAAGCCGCCGAAGGCTTCGCACGAGGCAAAGGGGTGGATGTCTCGGCATTGCGAAAAGAGGTTATCGATGGTGGGGAATATGTGGTGGCGGATGTGCATCATATCGGCAAGCCGACCGTCTCGGTGTTATTAGATGCCTTGCCCGATTATATCGCGGGGATAAAATTCGGCAAAGCCATGCGCTGGAATAGCACGGGTGTGGCATTCTCGCGCCCGATACGCTGGATTGTGGCATTATATGATAACGCTATCGTGCCGTTCACCTATGCTGGTGTGACCAGTGGCAATGTGACACATGGCTTGCGTCCATATGGGTCGTTGCCCCAAGTGGTCAATGATGTGATGGATTACTTCGATGCCATGGGCAAACAAGGAATTGCGCTTAATCCAGAAGAACGCCGCGAGATGATACAAGTCCAAATCACGGCACTGGCGGATGAAGTCGGTGGCATCATCCCCGATGACCCCGCCCTGATGGACGAAGTGGTCAATCTCATCGAGCGCCCCACCGCCCTACGTGGCACATTCGAGGAGAAATATCTGGCGTTGCCCCGCGAAGTCCTGATCACCGTCATGCGGAAGCATCAGCGTTACTTCCCTATTCAAGATAAAAATGGGAATTTGTTGCCCTATTTCATCGCCGTACGCAATGGCGATGCTCAACATCTGGATATCGTGACGCACGGCAATGAACATGTTTTGCGGGCGCGTTTTTCAGATGCCAATTTCTTCTATACCGAAGATATCAAACAACCGCTCACGGCGTATTTATCGCGCTTGAGTACGCTCACCTTCCAAGAACATCTCGGTTCGATGTTAGATAAAAACAATCGTGTGGCGGGGATGGTAGAAGCCATCGGCGAATTGTTGGGCATTCACGCCACCGACATCGCCACCGCCAAGACCGCCTCTGCCATCCTCAAAGCCGATTTAGGCACGCAGATGGTGGTAGAATTGACCTCACTACAAGGGATTATGGGGCGTGAATACGCCAAACTGGGCGGATACCCCACAGAAGTCGCCAATGCCATCAGCGAACATTGGCAACCGCGCTCTGCGGGTGATAGCCTCCCCGCCAGCCCTGCGGGGGCATTATTGGCGATTACCGATCGGCTCGACAGCCTTGTCGGATTATTCGCCGCTGGTCTCGCGCCAAAATCCACCGCCGACCCCTATGGATTGCGCCGTGCGGCGTTGGGGGTCATCCAAATTTTGGCAGAAAAAGGCATATCAGCCGATTTACGCCTGCTCATCAATCGTGTGGCAGAAGCACAACCAATCGGAGTATCGGATGAGACCAAAGCATCCGTACTCGATTTCATCGGTGGACGCTTGCGCGTGTGGTTATCTGAACAAGGTTATAGCGCCGACATCATCAACGCCGTTTTATCACAACAAACGCATAATCCATATCAGGCGCTGATCAATGTAAAACAACTCACCGAATGGGTGAAACGCGATGATTGGGCGCAGATTTTGGATAATTTCGCCCGTTGTGTGCGAATCACCCGATCCGAAAAAGACCGCTATGCCGTCAATCCTGCCCTGTTCCAACAACCAGAAGAGGGTGCATTGTACGAGGCATATCAATCGGCACGAGCAGAATTGCCCGACAATGGCGATGTATCGGCATTTTTGATGGCATTTTTGCCACTTGTCGCGCCGATTAGCGCCTTCTTTGGCTCTGGCAAAGGAGATGGTGTATTAGTCCACGCCGAAGATACGGCGGTACGTCATAATCGGTTGGGCTTATTACAGATGATCGCCGATATGCAAACTGGTCGCGCCGATTTGAGCGAACTGATGGGCTTTTAGGATTTATAGTTTCCGTAAACCACAACAAGCCAACGACAGTATCATGGAAGAGGACGGCAATATCTATCATTATCGTGATGATGAATTGGTGGGCATTACGGTACTCAACGCATCGCATAGAACATCAAATAAGGGATTAAAATTGCAACTGGAATAGCAACGATAACCACAATAAGAAGCGAATGCGCGTCAATCGATTGGGTTTCTATCGCCTATGGCTTTGTGCCATAGGCGATACCAAGATGATGTTGATTATGCGACCTTGCGTACGGTTTCGGTGAATGTGGGTGCTTCAAAAGTCAGCACAGGCACATCACCATCGAATTTGAAGGTCACTTGTGAACCCGGTTGACCAGACACCACGATAAAGACATTCGGAATGGGCAACGGCAAGAGAATGAAAGACAACCGATGACGCTCTAATATCAACAACCCATCATCATTAATATATACCTGCCAATCCTTTTCATATTCACCCAATAGTGGTGCAACACGGTCAAGATTGGGGGTTGGATTCGCCAAAAATGGATCAAGTTGAGCAAGAGCTTTTGTCTGTTCAGCAATGATTGCATCGGTTTGGGCTTCAATGGTGTCTATTCCTAAATCGTACAGTTGGTTGACAAATTCATACATAATCCATGTATTGGTGAAAATACTGACCAAATTGTTGCTCATGATGACCATTCCCGCATTCGCCTGTGGAATGATGAGCATATCGGTCACAAAGCCATCAATACCGCCATTATGCCAAAGGACTTCGACACCCCCAACATCCAATGTGATCCACCCCATGCCATAACCTTTGTAGGTGACAAAATCCATATTGGCAACACCCGCATCTACAAAATTTTGAGGTTGATGTGTGCGGAGCAAATTCGCCTCACTGACCACCCGTGTGCCGTTAGGGGCAATACCGCCGTTGAGTTGTGTGATGAGATATTTCGCCATATCCAACACAGACCCCACCCCGCCACCTGCTGGTGCCATTGTATTGATGGGCATGTATGGGATAGGATACGGGACATCCACACCCAAAATCAAATTCAGGGTATATGTCGCAGAGACATTATCGCCGAATGTGTCGGGGTCGTCAGAGATGGCGAAGGTGGTCATGCCGATGGGATCGAAAACACGTTCCTGCATCAGTTGTTTATAAACGGTCAGATAGTCCCCCTCAATGCCCGATGCGGCGACTGCGGCATATCCTGCAATGGCAAACAAGTCGTTGTTATATCGAAAACTCGCCCCTCGCTCACCGATGATAGGCGCATTGGCTTGTGCGGCGATAATATCGTCTACCGTGAGCGTATCCCAATAGCAAGGCAAAACTGCGCTATCTAAGCCTGTGCCATGACCCATAATCTCGCCGATGGTCAATTCTGCCGTGAGTTCATCTGTGGGAAAGCGCAAATTGGGCAACAATTCGCTAACAGGTGTATCCCATGTGAGCAAACCATCATCCACCATCGTAGCAATGAGCATAGCTGTTGCCGATTTGAGCGTAGACCCCGGTCTGAACAATGTTTCTGGTGTGATGGGATCTCCTGTTTCGAGATTACGAACACCAAATCCGCCACTATAGACAATGTCGCCATTCTGGAAAAAAGCGACCGCCGACCCTGGTATGACATATTTGTCATTAGCTGTTTGGATGATGGTTTGCATCGTGCTGACGAATTCATCATCCATCTGTGGGACGACCTGCGCTGTGGCAGGCACGCCAAAAACACCAATAAACATCAATAAAACGCCGAGCATTTTATACATGAGAGGCACTCCTTTGTGGGTGTATGTTTGTCTTCACCATGTATACGCAATGGCGATATATTCGGTTGTGAAAAATAACATAGGCTTAAAAAATGAAACGGGATTACTGAGTTAGAGCCGTTCATGAAAACTCACCAAAATTGTCCGATTGGAATAACACGGGCGCAACAAACTGCACTTTATTTCGGATACACCACTCAATAAGCGCATCTGATTGGGTGGTAAATGGCTCACTCGTCACTGTCGCCAGAAAAATCCCCGAATCCAAGACCGCGTAAGATTTCTTCATCCCGTTCTTCTCTCAATTCGTTGATAAAATCGGCAATAGATGGCATAGGGGGCTTTCCAGCGCGTTCTAAATCTATCCGATGGCGAAGTTGACGAATATTTTCTAGCCATTGCAACCCATCAAAATTATCGGGATTTGTCGTACCCATTAACTGATATTCTTGGGGATCAGAACTGATTATAAACACACCTTGATGATAGTGTTGTTGGATTTCTCTTAACACGTCTAATTGTTCTTCTTTATCCAGCTCACGAAATTTTGCCAGTATTTCATCTTTTGTGGCACTCATGGGAATACCCTCATTTCATAGCGTTTGATACTATCACTATAGCCAAAGAAAAACTGCGAGGCAACTTTGTGCATTGTCATCCAAACACGTACATTCATAACAAATTCCGCACAAAATGCCCACTTGACAGAAAAAAAAACAGTAGTTCAATGAAGATGAATATTAATGCTTTTATTTGTAGAAAGGGGCTATTACAATGTCAAAAACAAAATGGGGGCATTCCACTAGATTAGATGATTATATGTGGGCAAAATTAGGAACTACTGATAATGGTGGTATAGAAATCCTACTTGGTGGTAGCGAAAGTGCTATTAATGGTGGAGATCATGTTCATTTTATTAAAGAGCGGGATGGGACTTGGTACTATAATCCCAGACAATCAACAGGTAAAAGGAAATTAATTGATTGGGCAAATTATCCTGATGCCAAAGGTGATTTTAATAAATTAAAACAATACATGCGTATATCTAATTGGAGTCAAATCACCGAATATGATATTGAAGGTTATTTAGAAGAATTAGTTCGAAAATTGCGCCAATAAGACACAAAAATTATACTTATACAAAAAATAGGGCGCATATACCTGCGCCCTCGTTTCATCTACCACCCGCGATGGGCGATTTTATCTCCCTCGTGCATGGTGCTGATGTTGATGCCGACCATCGCCTCGCCGAGTCCACGGCTGACTTTCGCCAACACATCGGGGTTATCGAAATGCGTCACCGCCTCGACAATCGCTTTGGCACGTTTGGCGGGGTCGCCCGATTTGAAAATGCCCGATCCCACAAACACCCCATCTACACCCAGTTGCATCATCAGCGCGGCATCGGCAGGTGTCGCCACACCACCCGCGGCAAAGTTCACCACAGGCAAGCGCCCCAATGTCGCCACTTCTTTGACCAAATCATACGGCGCTTGGATATTTTTGGCATAAGCGAACAATTCATCCTCATCCATGCTGGTCAGACGACGAATTTCGCCCATGACCGCACGCGCATGACGCACCGCCTCGACCACATCACCCGTGCCAGCCTCGCCTTTGGTGCGAATCATCGCCGCGCCTTCGGCAATACGGCGGAGCGCCTCGCCCAAATTGCGTGCGCCACACACAAACGGCACTTTGAATTTGTGCTTGTTGATGTGATTTTCTTCATCAGCAGGTGTGAGGACTTCGCTCTCATCAATATAATCCACACCGAGCGCCTCTAAAATTTGTGCCTCGACAAAATGCCCAATCCGCGCCTTCGCCATGACGGGGATGGTGACGGCTTTCATGATGCCTTCTATCATATCGGGGTCGCTCATCCGCGCCACACCACCTTGTGCGCGAATATCTGCAGGCACACGTTCCAACGCCATAACAGCACATGCACCCGCATCTTCGGCGATTTTGGCGTGTTCTGGTGTGACCACATCCATAATCACCCCACCTTTTAGCATCTGCGCCAACCCACGCTTGGCGGTGACTGTCCCTGTTTGGGGTGTGCCATTCGACGAATGTCCGTTGTTGTTCATCAAGAGTCCTCCATCAAGATTAGAATAAGTATCGTTAGGATAAAGGTAAGCAGGGCAAAAATGTATGTCCACATAAGTCCAATTTGGCGAGTAGCATAATAATTTTCTAACCAACTGAGCAAATCTGTGCAGTTTGATATAAAATAAAGGTGTTATGTCCGATGTGTCATTCATGCCCATATAAAGGGTTTATTCATGTTCGATGAAACACCAGAACGCAATTCGCTTACACAAAGCATCTTCTGGCGCAATTTGGGCTGGGAAGATGGCACACTTTATGAAGAGATGGTGCTATCGCGCCTGCGTCAACGGGCGGAACAATATGCCAAGCCACTGACAAATGATGAAGATGCGCCCACCAAGACCATCGTCATTTTTCGTTTGGGAGATGAAACCTATGGCATTAATGCCCCATTGGTATATGCCGTGCGGCGGATTGGGGCAATTGCCACCGTGCCGAATATCCCCGATTTTTATGTCGGGGTGGTCAATGTGCGCGGGCAAATCATCACCGTGCTAGATTTACGCCGATTTTTTGGCAAACATATCCAACATGAACCACATCATCCACAAGAATTGTTGGTGGTACGGGCAAATGGTTTAGAACTGGGCATTTTAGCCCATACTGTTGAAGATGTCGTCACGCTCAAATTAAGCGAGATCCAAACTCTGAATGATATGGGATATGCTTGGGGCATCACCCCCAAAAAAGTGATATTACTGGATATGGCGCGGTTATTCACCGATGAACGCCTGATTGTTGGCAAGACCGATATAACCGTATAGGATATAGGCTATGACCACACCGCTTAATCACCGTATTCGTGCATTATTCGCCAACCCCACACCCTTCATCAGCGCGGGCATTTTGGCGATATACACCGCCATCATCTGCTTGTTGATGATCGGCATCAGCATCAATTCACCCCTGCCACTCATCATCATCATCGCCGTCTCGTTACCGATTGGTTTCGGACTGGGGGTATGGTTAGATCGATTAGCCTATCAGCGCACATCGCGCATTTTGCGCGCATATATCGCCATGATGGAGCAAGTCGCAGAGGGCGACTTAACCCTCGATTTTCATGCCCCTGCCCTCGCCCCCAACACCCCCGAAACCGCCTTATTGCAACGCCTTGTCGATACATCTAACGAAATGCTCAAGCGCATTCGGCGCGTGCTGGTCGGTGTGAGCAACGCCCTCACACGGTTAGATACCGATACGCAAGCCATTTTAGATGCGACTGCCAAACAAATCATCATGACCAATGAACAAGACTCGGTCGTGACCGAGACGACCGCCACCGTAAACGAAGTCCGTGCCACCGTCACCGAGACGGCAGAACGGGCGCAAAGTGTGGCAGAAACGGCACAAATTTCGGTGGATATATCCAAAGCCGGGCTAGATGCCGTGAATCAGACCATCGCGGGCATGGAACTCATCCGCAAACGTGTTGAAGATATTGCCGATAACATCCTCGTGCTATCTGAACACACCCAACAAATCGGCGAGATCATCGCTACCGTCAACAGCCTCGCCGACCAGTCGCGCATGTTGGCATTGAATGCCTCTGTCGAAGCGGCGCGGGCGGGTGAAGAGGGTAAAGGCTTCGCCGTTGTGGCGATGGAAGTCCGCAATTTGGCAGATCAAAACCGTGATGCAACCATTCAGGTGCGCGAGATTCTGGGCGAAATTCAACGGGCGACCAACAGCGCCGTCATGGTGACAGAAGAGGGGAGCAAAGGCGTGGATGCGGGGCAGAAATTGGTCAACAGCGCGGGAGATGCCATCCGCAACCTCGCCCGTGCCATCGAAGAAGCGGCGATGGCGGCGTTGCAGATTGCCGCCAGCACCCGCCAACAAACCATTGGCATGGATCAGTTGACCTCTGCTATGCGGACGATTAAACATGCCACTGTCGAGACAATCGGTGGCACAATGCAAGTCGAAGCCAGTGTGCAACGCTTGCGTGATGCGGCTTATTTGGTCAAAAATCTTTTGGGAGATTTGAAATTGAACTAACACATGACGATTGCCCTACGCCCATATCCCCATCCAAAATATCTCCATTATTTGGCGGTATGATGAAGATGATATGGTCATTATTCGGATAAAATCATGCAAAATACTGTACCCAACCCGCGTATTCAACAATCCTCAGAGGCGACTGTGCCATCTGGGGCAATCGATAAAACGGTGGCACATGTGCCGATTTCTGCACCACCACCCGTCATCCAACACCCATCACCTGCCGTGCCACCCCTATCGCCACGGATGATGCCACCGCGTCCCATACCATCACGCCCTATCCGCAAAAAACGCATGAATTGGTGGCTATGGGGATTTTTGGGTATGGGTATGTTCGGCATATCCACGCTCATGGCGGGGGTGATGGGCATCCTCATCATCCGAGCCGATAGCGATAAATTCGACCCCACCATTCACCTCAATCCTGATGATGTGCCAACACGCCTCAAGTCGATCATCACCACGCTCAATCATGGCATCGCCGTCACGCGCATTCTGGTCATGACCCCGTTATCGGTACGTTTATACGACCCCGTGACGGGTGACTTTGCCGTGTGGGATATGCCTGTGCAAGAGTGGGATAATTGGCTTGTCGCCACACCAGATGCCACTGCGCCAAATGGGTATCGGTTCGATATTTTAGCGCAAGGTGTCACCGACTTTTTGATGAGCCAGCAATCACAACACCTAGACGCATCGCGCTATCTCAAGCTAGATGAGGCAGTTGACCAAATCCAAACTGCTATTCGGGCGAATACACAAGCCACCTTGCGCGTGTATCATCGTGATCGCCAGCATATCGTCGGCGCGGGCGAGACCATCACCAGCATTGCATGGGATTATGGCATCCCCTATTTGTATATCCAACAAGCCAATAATGGCATTTCGGCGTTATCGGTCGGGCAAACCATCATCATCCCCCGCGCCGATTTATTCATCGAATATCCGCCCATCCCCAACAAACGCATTGAGGTGAGCATCGCCGAGCAACGGGTGCGCGTATATGAAAATGGCATCCTCAAATGGGATTGGGGGGCAAGCACGGGGATCACCAGTAGTCCGACATGGCGTGGGGTGTATCAGATTTTATCGCACGAGCCAAATGCCTATGCAGGCAATTGGAATTTATGGATGCCCAATTTTATGGGGGTGTATCGCCCTGTCCCTGGTGCCGATTTCACCAACGGCTTTCATGGCTTCCCAACACGCGGTGGCGGGCAACTGTTGTGGGAAAATAGCATCGGCACACGGGTGACATATGGGTGCATTTTGCTCAGCAACACCAATATTCGCCTGCTTTATGACTGGGCAGAAGAAGGTGTGGTGGTCGAGATTAATTAAATTAACATCTGTTTTAAGCGCGAAAGTATCTGCAACATATGCTGAATATCGCTATTGCCAACATAGGTGTTGATTTTATCATCTAAATCATAGGCATGAGCCAAAAAATCGTGGCGTATCTGTTTGGCTTTGTCTGTGAGTTCTAAAATTTTTTTGCGGTGGTCAAATGGGTGTTGTTTTTTGGTGATATAATTGTGCTTTTTTAAGTTTTTCACCACATCACTAAACGAATTTGGTTTTTTGCCAAATAATTCGGCTAAATCTGTGAGTGTGATACTGTCTGAGATCATAAACAACACCCGTAACGCATACCACTCTATGACATTCAATTCGGGTGTATGAATCAATTGCGATTGGATAAATTTTTCTAAGTTATCGCACCCTAATGTAAGATTAATAAATATCGCATTATCAAATAGCGGTAATCGTATCATTATAAACCCCGTAAATCATACACTATTCTAAAATGATGATGTTCAGATCGGCAAATGCCAATTTATCGCCATTGCGTAAGGCTTGTGGTTCGTAGGGGATAATGCGCGTGCCGTTGATGAATGTGCCATTCATGGAGTCTAAATCCATCACATGCACCACATTATTGTAATTGAGCAAAACAGCATGTCGACGAGACACACCCCGTTTTTTCGCATCGTATTGAGATAAATCAACATCGGGGATATATGTTGAAGCCGAATCGGAACGCCCGATGATATATCCCTCAATATCTGGCGCGGGCAATGTAGCAATAAGCTGACCTTGTTCATCATCGATT
>PGTJ01000472.1 GCA_002794515.1 Phototrophicales bacterium | reverse complement strand
CGCCCATCCTTCAGTTTCTCCATGGGGTGTGATGTTTCGTTCCAATCATTGAAATCGCCGACCAAAAAGGCACTGCTGGCTTCTTTGATGGCATGGGTATAAAACGTCACCTTGATGAATTTTCCTTTTTCGACACTTTGTTTTTTGAGCATTTGTTACTCCTTAGTCTATTTTTGACGGGCTAGGAGATTGCTGTCAAATCCCCTCCTATCCTCATTGTATCAAGATAAAGGGGTGCTTAAAAGAGAAATTTATCACAAATTATCCCACATTCTGTCACTCAAGCGATGCTTATGTCGCCTAGATGAGGTTAGTTTTGATGTTAGATTGTCAAAAAAGTGCTAAATATCATCAAAATTTGGGTATTTTGAACTAGCGAACATGCCATAAACACGTTATGCTTGAAGCGATTTTTGTGCATTGATATATTCACAAAAAGAAATGTTGAAAACGAATCAGGAGTTCCTTGTTCATGGTAAAACCGGTAGCAACGATTAACGTCGTGCCAGATATTCCCAAAAAATTGGCGCGACTTCAAGAATTGGCGTATAACCTGCGCTGGTCATGGGATTATGAAACAGCACGTTTATTTGCTCGTATCGATAACGATTTATGGCTGTCTGTGGGGCGCAATCCTGTGCGGATGCTCGGCTTGGTCAGCCAAGAACGCTTAGATGCCGTCCAAAAAGACCCGGCATTCATGGCGAATTATAATCGGGTATTAGCCTCTTTTGATGAATATATGGGGGCGAAGAATACATGGTTTGATAAATGGTACGAAAAGCATTATAAAGGCGTGCCACGCCCGATTATCGCGTATTTTTCGATGGAATTTGGCTTGACCGAATGCTTGCAAAATTATTCGGGCGGTTTGGGTGTGTTGAGTGGTGATCACCTCAAGAGCGCCAGCGATTTGGGCATCCCTCTGGTCGGGGTGGGTTTGCTGTATCAGGAGGGGTATTTTCAGCAATATCTCAATACAGATGGTTATCAACAAGAGTTATATCCGATAAACGATTTTTCGACACTGCCCATCACCCTGCAACGTGATGGCGAGGGGAAGCCAATAAAAATAAATGTCCAATTGCCCGGTCGCCAATTGTATGCCCAAATTTGGAAGGTGCAGGTGGGACGCATTGCGCTTTATTTGCTCGATACCAATATCGATGACAACCCGCGCATGGAAGATCGCAACCTCACCGATCGGTTGTATGGTGGCGATCGGCGTACGCGCATTCGTCAAGAAATTTTGATGGGTATTGGTGGGATTCGCGCCCTCGATGCGCTCGGATTGCGCCCCACAGTGTGTCATATGAACGAAGGTCATTCGGCATTTTTGGCATTGGAGCGGGTGCGCCAATTGATGACCGAACATGGTTTGAATTTTTGGCAAGCCAAAGAGATCGCCAAACTCTCTAATGTGTTCACTACCCATACCCCTGTGCCTGCGGGTCTTGAACGTTTTGGCTTTGATTTAATCGATGAACATTTCACCGACCTTATGCGCCAATTGGGATTAACCCGTGAACAATTTATCGATTTAGGGCGCGAAGATATGGGGACATATCAACTATTTTCGATGGCGCTCTTGGCGCTCCATTTTTCATCGGGTGCAAATGGTGTCGCACAACTCCATGGGCGGGTTTCGCGGGAGATGTGGAAT
>PGTJ01000184.1 GCA_002794515.1 Phototrophicales bacterium | reverse complement strand
GCCATGCAGTGGATTTAGCCCTCGCCAGAGGGGCAAAAAAGGCGGTTCGCCTCGCGGTCAGTGTGGCGGCACATTCGCCACTGATGTCATCAGTGACAGGACAATTTAGCCAAGCATTGGCAAATGTTCAGTTTCATAACCCCGAAAATTGCATTTATAGCAATGCCAGTGCCGTGCCGATGATTGCCCTCGAAGATATTCGTTTTCAACTCAGTCGCCAACTAACTCATTCTGTCCGTTGGCGCGAGTCGATTGATGCCATGATAAAAGATAGCGGGGCAACGTTGTTCATCGAGGTCGGACCGGGCGATGTATTGACTGGACTGGTCAAGCGCATCAATCGTGATGTAGGGCGCGTGACCATCAACAGCGTCTCATCGCTCAGGGCGTGGTTGCAATCGCTTGGCGGATAAGGGTTTTGCGATGTATTCGGTAAGCAATCGTCACCGATACGACCATCATCAATAAAAAGGCAATCACACCCATATAAAACAAATTGAAATGACCAGCTTCGGCTAATCCACCCGCTATCATTGCAGTGATGATATACGGAATTTTGCTGATGAGCGCCACTGTCGATAGGGTCGTTGAGCGATATTCCGATGGAATTTCGCGGTTGACCACAATCGATGCCCACGAACTAGAAATGCCCCCCACCGACCGAATGCCGATGAGGATAATCCCACCCAATATCATTGGTGGGTTGAGCGATGCCATCAGATAACCACCTGCTAATAGCATCGCCAACAAGACCAACCCGCGCATGTCGCTCAGATGACGGCGCATGATCGGCACGAACAAAACCGTCCCCGCGGCGGTGAAGCCCATCACCGAGAACAATACTGCTTGTTCATCGGCAAAAAAGCCAAAATTAGTCGCCATCGTCGGTTGGATGAAGCCAAAACTGAACAGATAATGCACGCCCAATGTTGCAAAGATGAGTGGTGTGAAATAACGCAATTCGGGGCGTATCAACTGCCGAAATCCTTGCGATAATTGACCGACATAATTCTTCAGCGTGAATTTAATCGTATCTACAGGGGGTTCTTTGGCGAATAGCGCGATGAAAAAGCCGATGAACAAGGCGACACCCCACGCATAATGTGGCAGGCGTTGGTCGATGTTATACATCCAACCGCCAATCAGCGAGCTAATGCCCACAGTCAATACCGATAGGGAAGTCGTGAACGAAATTACCCGATCATATCGTGCTTCATCATTCATCACTTTGAGCGAATCATAAGCGAAGGCATCTGCCGCCCCCGAATACAGCGCCCATGCCGTTTGTGTGAACCAAAAGCCGATGACGATCACCCAGATGCTATCTGCCGCGCCCATGATGAAAAAACCGAGTCCATTGAGGAACATAGACATAATCAGCGTCCAGCGCTTGCCGATCATGTCGGATAGCGCCCCTGTGGGGACTTCCATGAATAAGCCAAAGGCAAAGGCGGTGGCATCCACCACCCCCAATTGCCCAATGGTCATCACGCGCAACCAGAAAAATAGCCAATTGCCATTAATAAATGCACACGCGCTCATTATATTGAGCGCATGATAAATGCGTATATTGTGTTTATAAGCCAAGTTCGTCCATCAACTTATGAAATTCGGGTATGGTCAATTGTTGTTTGGCATCGCTCATCGCCACGGGTGGATTGGGATGGACTTCGACCATCAGCCCATCGGCACCACTGGCTTTTGCCACTTTTGCTAGTGGGATGGCTAAATCACGCCGTCCCGCCGAATGCGATACATCTACGATAATCGGCAGATGTGTTTCGAGTTTGATGAGTGGCACAGCGCTAATATCCAATGTGTTGCGCGTCCATTTTTCAAATGTGCGGATGCCCCGTTCAATCAAAATCACATTTGGATTGCCACTGCTGGCGATGTATTCCGCCGCATACACCCATTCTTCGAGTGTAGCCGATAACCCGCGTTTGAGGAATACCGGCTGGCGCACTTTGCCTAATGCTCGCAACAAAAAGCTATTTTGCATGTTGCGTGCGCCCACCCAGAAAATATCGACATAATCGGACATCATGCCGATTTGCGACATATCCATGATCTCGCTGGTGACGAGCATATTGTATTTATTCGCCACCTGACGGGCAATTTTTAGTCCTTCTTCGCCCAATCCCTGAAAATCGTAGGGCGATGTGCGCGGTTTGTATGCCATCCCGCGCATGATTTTCACCCCACGACTGGCGAGTGCTTCGCCGACCACATCCATCTGTTCATACGTCTCCACCGCGCATGACCCCGCCACCAACTGGAACGAGCCATCGCCGATTTTTGTGCCATCAGGCAATTCCACGATGGTGCGGTCTTGCGCTGTTTTGCGTTGCACCAACAATTTGGCGCGTGCCTCTTTTTCTTCGAGGGCGAGTGTGGCACGGAAAATTTCTTTGAATAACGCCTTCACCGTCTCATTGCTAAACGGACCGTTATTGTGCATTTCGAGCTGGGTGAGCATATAGGCTTCGCGTTGTGGGTCATAAAATGTTGTGCCAAGCGCCGATTGATGTACGCCGATTTCTTTGGCGATGGTGGCGCGTTTATTGAGCAAGTCGAGAATTTGCAGATTGATGCTATCAATTTCTTTGCGGAGTTCCGCGATTTTATCCTGTGACATATCGAAGCGATTTCCTCCTCAGATGGACGCAAAATGTGATTTAGCCGATTATTGTACAGGATATTTGCTTATTTTTCCGTCCCACATTGTGCCGAATTTTTTTGTACGCTTTGGACAGGATGACATCGTTATATCATATGAAATATGGTTGTCAATTGCGTGATAATCTGCGAGCAAAGTGATGTAAAACTATGTTTTCTAGTGTAAAAATTGCTCCGATAGTTAATGAGTGGGATAGAATCAATAACAAAGGCACTTTTTCATGCGCTTTTTACCAGATTAAATAAGTTTATTATAAGGAGAAAAACAAGATGCCAGAACATAATAAAATCGAACAAAGTGATAACGTGTCTCAACAAAAAACACAACAAGACAGCACATATGTAGACCAAAAGTCAAGTGTGCCACCGATTGCTAAAATTATTAAAACTGATTCAAATAGTGGGACTGTCACCTATGTCGGAACGGATGGCAAGATTTATACAGTAGACCAAGGCAAACTTGAACCATAATTTTGATGAACACTTTTAGTCTATTGCCAGTTTAGTTTAATTGGCATTTCGATGTAAACCATCGTGTATGAATACAGACAAGGGGGGATGAATTTATGCAATTCACCCAATTCACCCTTATTATTTTCTATCCCCGCACCTCATGGTGCTTTTGCAGACTCCGTACCTTCAACGGCTTGTCGCGTAGCGCACGGATTCCCTGCACACTCGCCATCGCCGCGCTGAGGGTCGTCACCAGTGGGATGCCCAGCAATGCCGCCGTCCCACGAATTAGCGCCCCGTCATCATGTGCCTGACCGCCGAGCGGTGTGTTGATAATCATATCAATTTCGCCGTTCATCATGGCATCCACGACATGCGGTGAGCCTTGCGCCACTTTGTTAATCCGTGTGGCGGGAATGCCAATCATCTCTAACCAGCGCGCCGTGCCTTCGGTTGCCACAATATTGAAGCCCATATTGTGCAAATCGCGGGCGATTTTTGATACAGCACCCTTGTCATAATCATTCACGCTGATGAGAATCGTGCCTTTTTGAGGCAATGATACCCCCGTTGCCATTTGCGATTTGATGAATGCATGACCAAAACTAGAGGCATGACCCATGACTTCGCCCGTTGAGCGCATTTCTGGACCCAAACGCGCATCCACGCCCGGAAATTTCTGGAATGGCAACACCGCCTCTTTGACAAAAAAGCCATCAACACGCGGTTCGGTCAAGAAATTCAGGTCGCGCAACGTCTTGCCTGCCGCAATTTGTGCGGCATAACTCGCCAGTGGCACACCCACCGCTTTGCTGACGAATGGCACTGTCCGACTGGCGCGTGGATTGACCTCTAATACATATACCACCTCATCCTTGATGGCGAATTGGATGTTGAATAAGCCCTTCACGCCCAATGCCAAGCCGATGCGTTGGGTGTGTTCGCGGATGATTTCAATGTGATAGGCACTGATTTTATATGGTGGCAATACACATGCGGAGTCGCCACTATGTACACCTGCCTCTTCGATGTGTTGCATAATCCCGCCGATCGTGACATGTTCGCCATCGCACAGCGCGTCCACATCCACCTCGAAAGCATCATCCAAAAAGCGGTCAATCAGGATGGGGTGTTCTGTCCATGTGATATTTTTATCGAGCCAATCGAGGAGCATGGCATCATCAAACACAATCGCCATGCCACGTCCACCGAGGACATAACTCGGACGGACTAATACCGGATACCCGATTTGATTAGCGACTTGTTGCGCTTCTTGTGGGTTAAATGCCGTCCCACCGGGTGGTTGGCTGATGTGTAATTCTTCCATCAGCTTATTGAAGCGTTTACGGTCTTCGGCGAGGTCTATCGTCTCTACCGATGTCCCCCAAATGGGCGCACCCGCTTCATGTAAGGCGCGGGCGATATTCAATGGGGTTTGTCCACCAAATTGCACCAACACTCCATCGGGTTTTTCGACATCGATGATGTTCAGCACATCTTCGGCGGTGAGCGGTTCAAAATACAGCCGATCGGCAGTGTCATAATCGGTGCTGACTGTTTCGGGATTGCAATTGACCATGATGGTCTCGTACCCCAATTTTTTCAGGGCAAAACAGGCATGGACGCAACAATAATCGAATTCAATCCCCTGACCAATGCGATTCGGACCACCACCTAAAATCATCACCTTTTTCTTATCAGTGGGGTAGGCTTCATTTTCCGATTCATATGTCGAATAGAGATAGGGTGTTTGTGCCTCGAACTCTGCCGCACACGTATCGACACGGTAATAATTGGCGACCACACCTAATGCCTTGCGATGATTCCGCACGGCGGTCTCGGTCTCGCCGATGAGTTGGGCGATATACGCATCGCTGAAGCCATTTTTCTTGAGTTTGAGCATATCGGCGCGGTCTAAATCGGCAAGTTTCAATTGTTTGTGCAATATCGTTTTGTGGAGGGTCATCAGATCTGCCATTTGTTGCACAAACCACGGATCAAAACGGGTTTTATTCACAATTTCTTCTTGGCTTACGCCGTTATACAAATTTGCCGCCACCTGAAACAAGCGCTTCGCCGTTGGCACAGCCAGCGCTTCGGGGGGGACATCTTCTAGCTTGCTTCCAAAGCCCGATATGCCAATATCCAATGAGCGTACAGCTTTTTGCAACGCTTCGGGGAAGGTGCGACCAATCGCCATGACTTCGCCAACTGCCTTCATTTGTGGACCCAAAACCGTATTCACCCCTGCAAATTTTTCAAAATTCCAACGGGGGATTTTCACCACCACATAATCCAGAGATGGTTCAAAACTGGCGGGTGTCACACGGGTGATGTCGTTGGGGATTTCATCTAACGAAAATCCAACCGCCACCAATGCGGCAATTTTGGCGATGGGGAAGCCTGTGGCTTTGCTGGCGAGCGCCGATGACCGCGACACACGCGGGTTCATCTCGAT
>PGTJ01000536.1 GCA_002794515.1 Phototrophicales bacterium | reverse complement strand
CGAGCGCAGACCAATCGGGGTCTTGTGATAAAATGGCGGTGATGGTCTCGGTGATGGTATCTTTCAGAAATGGGTGCTTGCCGATGAGGATTTCATACAACATCACCCCCAAGGCGAATAAATCTGATGCTTGTGTGGGTGGATTGCCCATCAACACCTCTGGCGACATATACGCCAATGTGCCAGCGATACCCCCCTGTGCATCATCAAGTGTTTGTGCCAAGCCAAAATCGGCAACATAAGTGTGTCCATCTTTGACCAGCACATTGCTCGGTTTGAGATCACGGTGCAAAATATCACGCCGATGAATATAGGCAAGGGCTTGCAATACCTGTATGGTCAATTCGATTTTGGTTTTGAGCGTCTGATGATGCGCCGCCTGCAAAAAGGTCTGAGCATGTTCTATCATGTTCATGGTGAAAAACGGCTGACCATCGCGCCCAAAGCCATAATCCAACACAGAGATGATATGCGGATGACGTAACGATGCCATCATCTGAAATTCGTGCGCCAACGACAAGCGTGGGTCATTTGACGGGTTATTAGCATGCGAATTGGTATGCAGATGAAGTGGGTTGGCATTGACCAATTTGAGCGCCACAGCCTGCCCAGTGAGGCGGTCATGGGCATGATACACCGCCCCCATGCCACCTTCGCCTAATTTTTCGATGAGATTATAGCGTTTTGAGATGGTATTTTCGTGCATGATAATCGCCCAAACACTCATGATTTATCGTATATCATCCATTGTATGCAACTATCTTGATATATCCAATATACGGTTACAAAATTTTTATATCTGATCTATCAATGGGCAATCATGGGCGTTCCGTAGGCATTGTGATTTGATATATCGGGACTTTTGGGCTATCATCACAGATAAGTAAAAGATGAGAGAAAGGGTATCTATTACATGCTCCATAAGTTTCGTGTTATCGTCTCTGTTATTTTGTGCTTTATTGTGACCAGCACCATCACCGCTCAACAATCAAATGAAGATCTCGATGCCGAATATGCTGTGCCAGATAGCATCATCCAAAATTATGCCCCTGCAGGCATCGAAAAATTGCCCCATAATCCGCGTGCCATGTATCGGATCGATTACCGTCAGGTCATCACCGAGGTGAATGTCTTGGATGCGCCTAACGGCAATGTGTTATATCATCGCGCTCGCGCCGAATATTTTGTCAGTGTGATTCGTATTGAAGGGGATTGGGCAGAGATCAACCCTGGTGAGTGGAT
>PGTJ01000161.1 GCA_002794515.1 Phototrophicales bacterium | reverse complement strand
TATCGCATCACCGAGGCGGGTTTGGGGATATTACAAACCGCGATTGCCGACCGCCTGCGCCAACCGCGTCCATTCGGCACAGGGTTTGAATTGGCCTTGGCAAATCTGAATGTCCTCAAGCCCGCCCAAGTGTATCGCATCCTGACACAACACCGCGCCGATTTACAACAACGCTTGTTGTTCATAGAGCAATCTCTCCAACGGCAACAAAAACAAGGGGTAGTCCCAGAGCATATCCAAGCCTTGTATAGTCATAGCATTGTCTTGATGGAAGCCGAACTGCGTTGGTTTGATGAGTTCCTCAAAACATGGTCTGCGCGGTATCCTGCCGTGTTGCGCCATAAGCCGACCGATGAAATCCCTATCCCGCCCAAAGCCGATACCCGTCATCATATCCATGAGACTGTTGAAGAAGAAAAGCGCATCCAAAAAATCTCACGCACCAAAGCTAAAGATGAAGACCCGTCTGTATCGATCAAACATATGCAAAAATTCAAACGCCCCAAATTACAGACCGACCAAGCTGAAACACCAACGGCTATCTTCCCCAAAGATGACAAAAATGCCTCTGCCGATGAGGCAGGTAAAATCGATGATGAATTTCAATCGGGTGATGACTTTTAGTGATGGGGGGATTTAGGGAGAAGATAATATAATGGGGTATTTGTTTATACAGAGACACCGCGTAGCCCACTTCGCGCATGGCATCTAGCCACATGTCATATGGCTCATCGATGGGCGCGACTAAATAGCGCGTCCATCTTTCTGGGTTGTTCAGTGAATCACTAGCTTGAATAGACGGGTTTGGATAATACACCCGTCGTTTTTCGCTCCATGCCCCTAAATAATATCCCAATTCCCACCCGCGCCAATGGTCATAGACCACTGCCGCAAATGGCAGACGGTTTATTTCTTCTGCGAGGGTGATGATTGCCCCTTCGCTATCGAGCGGATAGCCATCTCGCCCGATGGGGATATTGACGAATATCACCAATACGCCCATTAAAATGCCGATTCGCGCATAACGGCTTGCCAGTAACCCGATTAGTGGGATGATGAGCAGGGCGTATCGGTCATAGAGCGGGATGCCCAATACAATATGAATCAGGCTGTAACAGACGATGAATATCACTAAAAAATAAGGGTTTTGCCTGTGGTGGATAGCACGTTGTCCATTACCAGCCTTAGCTGGTTGCCATAAAAACAAGGAAAACATCATCCCCAAGACTATAAACGGATTTGCGCCCCAAAATAGGTACTCGCCCCACAACCAAGCCCGTCCGATCCAGTTATCAGGATTGTTGATAAGGGTTTGTGTCGGATAGTTATATTGCCCCAGCGCGAAAATACTGGTCACACCCCGACTCGCATCCCAGAAGATTAACAGAATGAACGGAATACACATTCCGAATATCCAGCGTAGCCAATAACGGCGTGGCTTGCCCCATAATCCGCGCATGATCAGCAACGGCAAGATGAAAATGGCTTGTGGCTTGGTGGCGAATCCCACCATCAACAACACGCCACTCCAAAAAGATTGTCGTCGTTCTATCGCCAACCAGCTCGCCATGACCCACATCAGCATCAGCATATCGGTGAAGGCGCTGGCGCTTAGCTGGATGAATAAGGGCGCAAGGATGAGCGATATCGCCCCGATGGGCAATTGGGGGCGGAATATCTTTTTTTCGATGGCGATAAATAGGGCAATGGCGATCATCCCCGCGAACAGATTGGGGATACGTGCCACAAATTCGCCGACTCGTATGGGCAGGTCATACACACCTTTATCGGTGATGACCACCCCAAACAACACCTGCGATAACGCATTGGCATAAATGCTGAGGGGGGGCTTATCCAGTGGGCTGGTCAGTAACCAGTCACCATGTACAACGGCATTGCGGGCGAAGGTGGTATATAATGCTTCATCGGGATGAAAGCGTTTATTCTCTGTGCCTGCGTGGATGATGAATAACCAGCCGATAAGCAAAATGATGATGCACAGCGCCATGTTTTGCCCCGCCAACTCCGCCAGAGGCTTTGCGCCTCTGGCTATTCGCCCTTGTAAGCCCACGAAAGGGGCTGATATTGCCTTATTTGGGCGGGTTAAGTGATGTTGCAGGCGGATTTTTGTGCTTGTCGTCCACTTGGTATTATGCGGTGTTGGTTGAGCGTTACAGGCAGTGGCTCTTGTCACATTATTTTTTCCCGAAGCGTACCCGCAAATACCCTAATGCAACGGGATCGATTGTGTCGGGTGTTTTATCTTTTGACCAGCGTTCTTCTAAGTTTTCGTTGCCGATCAGATTAGAGAAGGCGATTTTGCACATTTCATCCCATATGCCGTTAATTTCACCCGCGAAATATCCGCCGTTGGTCATCATGGCTTGTAATTCACGGGCGAGTTCTTCGGTAATCGGCAAGGCATCTTCGGGCTTATATGTCCCAAAAAATAGGTGATGAATTGCCACCAAGTCCTGAAGCCGTTTGACTGGTTCTGGGTCATCATCGACACGCAAATCGATGTACCGGTCGTTTCTGCCACCATATCCACCATTCGCCTTGACGACCAGCACCGCCGCCGATTGTTTGCCTCGGCTATCGCCACCGATGGTATCACCCGCCATGAGCGCCGCCACCAACCGATCTGCCAATTCGCCTTTGCCATGAATGAAGGCATCTGCCATCGCATTGAGTGTATCGCCCCCAGTGAGGATATTGCCCTGACAGGCGAATCCCTCGCCCAATTGATGACCTGCCCATGCGTGACATTCACTACCTGTGTAGCTGGCGCTGTTGCCATATTTATCTACCAGACCCACTTGGCGTTTATTTCGTCCTTCATCACCTGCGATGAGGATGTCGAGCGTTTCTTGCGCGGTTTTGCCACTCTCCATGAGCGCCAAGCCATCGACCCCAAACGACACATTGGCATATGATTGTGTGGCGACCGCGCCCACACCCGCCCGCGCCCAACTCACCACCGCGCCAACTGCTAAAAATTTACTGGCAACACCCACACCCCATGCTTGTTCATTTGGGTCATAGGCGACAATCGAATACGTATTGATGTAACGCATGGTGTATAACCTTTCTGTTCCGTACAGCGATATATCGGTTATAATGACCTATCGTAAATAGATATGCAAGCATTATTCATGAAAGATATAGAGAATGGTATCGGGGAGCATTGGCTAAAATGGTGAATGCCCCCGCAATGAATGAGGACGATACATGAAATTTTCTGCCATTCAGGGTGTGATATTCGATATGGACGGGGTGTTATGGCATGATAACACCCCTCTGGCGGGGTTTGATGATTTATTCGCGTGGTTGCGCGAATCGGGCATTCCATATGCCTTCGCCACCAATAACAGTAGCAAAACACCACAAGCCTATGTGCAAAAATTTGCCGATATGGGTATACCCGATGTGCCGAGCGCTTGTATTTTTACATCTGCCGTGGCGACCGCACAACACTTGCAAAGCCGATATATGGCAGGCACACCCCTGTTTGTTTTGGGCATGGCGGGCATCCGCACTGCCTTAGATGAAGCAGGCTTTGACCTGACCGAAGATGAGGCACAAGTCCCGCAAGCCGTTGTTGTGGGTATCGATTTCAATATGACCTATGCACGACTTAAGCAAGCGACGTTGCATATCCGCAATGGGGCAGATTTCATCGCCACCAATGCCGATAAGACCTATCCGACACCCGAAGGATTAGCCCCTGGCGCGGGGAGCATTGTTGCCGCCCTCGAAGCCGCCACTGACCAACAAGCGGAGGTCATCGGCAAGCCCGCCCGCCCGATATTCGACCTGGTGCTGAAATATCTCGGTACCCCTGCGCCGAATACACTCATGGTGGGCGATCGGCTAGATACCGACATCAAAGGTGGGCGTGATGCGGGCATGAAGACGGCACTGCTCTTCACAGGGGCGACCACACCCGACCATCTGATGAATCCGCATAATGATATTTGGGCAGATGTGGCATACGAGGGCTTGCCCGATTTGCTCAAGGCATGGGCGGGCGATGCGTGGTGGCTTGCCCGTCAGAAATCGAAACGAGGACGTAAATAAATGCCCATACTCACCCGCCGTCAAATGTTGATGATGCTCGTTGGCACACCCGCGGCGCTCATCCCCAAAAAAGGATTTATCCCCCCAAACCCAGAGCGGATTGCCCAGTTACAGGCGCGCATAAACAGCTTATTCATGGGGGAAAATATCGGCTTCGATTTACGTGGCTGGGATAACATCACCCAAACCGAGATATTTCGTATTGCCGTCAATGGCGATGCGTATTATCCTGTCGCCAGTAGCTTCAAGACATTGGTGGTCTTGTATTATTTTTGGTATACCCCGCGTGAATTGTGGCGCGACGACCCCGAATCCGATGCGTATCGGGTGGCGGTCTTCAGCAATAACCTGCTCACAGGCACATTGCTCCAAAATACCGCGCAATATGTCGGTGGATTTGGCAATGCCATCCAAAAATTCAACATTTTCCTGACGTATACACTGAAATTGGATAGTGGCATTTTTAGCTGGGATTGGCAGGGTAGCCCAACGATGGGTCAGCGCGATTTGTATTATGAACCGACCGAACAGCGCTCGGTCATCTATAATGGTCAACGCTACGACATCACCAATTTATTCAGTCCACGAGATTTATCGCAGACCTATCTGTATTTGCTCAAGCCGACATCATTCCCGCAATATCCACAGGCATACGAGGCGTTGTTACGCACACGGGCGTTGTTCAGCATCCCCGCATCGGGTTATCAATCGCCGATAGAACGCGCCTTTGGGCGATATACGGGTAAGGACGGGGTCATCCCCACTGAAGATGCACGATTTGGGCGTGTGACCAATGATGCAGGCATTGTGCGCCCCCTCCTCAACGAGTATGTGATTTCGATTATGTATGCCCAAGGCGAATTTCGACTGGTGGCATTTTTGCGCCAGATTCGCCGTTACCTCATCGAATATGAAGTGGGGTAGGGGATGAACGATATACTTTTTCAGGCATTAACCGAAATAGAAGCGTTAATAAACACCCCTTTGGATGTGTTAGACATCAAAAAGCCTGTAGATATAGATTATGCCCGTCATTTATTCAAGGTATTGTCTAAATTATCGCCCTTGATGGGCAATATGATAGAATTTTTTATCCCAAGTGTGTTGAATAAAAAGCGTTGGGGTATAGATGGTCAATGGATAAGACAAGACCCATCATTCCCCGATATTATTTTTATGGCTGAGGGTGTCGCACAACCGATAGGCATCGAAATTAAGACGTGGTTTCCTTTAGCAACCGAAATAACGGCGCGTTTTCGAGAAAGTCAATTGCGATTAACCGATATGCCGATTCAAGTCGTGGTTACACACTTGCAGAATGGGCGCATAAAAATATTGACTATGATGAGATGCTTATCAAGAAACTACTCGAATAATGGTAATTGGCTGAGATGTACTTGGAGACGCTCTAAACCCAATTGATAAATCTGTTCATCTATTTCTGCACCGAAATAACGTCGTTTGAGTTCATGACTGGCAACTGCACCTGTGAATAATCCGCCAAAGGGTTCCCAAATAACATCATTCTCATCTGAACTCATTTGGATGAGATTACGTATAATTTTGAGGGGTTTTTGATTGAGATGAACTGCCTTTGTGCCATTTTTGAGGCGCTCTTTGCCTGCAAGCGGTGGCTCATTCCATACATTCTTTTGACACCACACACCGCATTGGTTTTGCCAATGGGGATGCCTGTTCTTTCCCACTCGTAACGAAGCCATTGTTGTAAGGTCATATTTTGATGTTGAACAGGGATTTCGACTTTTCTAATGTAGTGTACACACACTTCTGTCACGACAGGCAGTTTACGGATGACTTGTGTGTTGGTGTTACCTGCGATATGCGCCATACCTTTATTCCAAACATTACATGTCCGATATTCCCAGCCATATTTTTCGAGTAGGGGATGAACAGTTGCCCAACCAATTTCGGTATTCCAAAACCAAAGTGTTGTAAACGGTCTTGCCATTTGTGACCATATCGCAATATGAGGCTCATAAAATTCGGGTAACATTTGATGCGAATGGGGGTCTCCTTTGTATCCGCCGATACCATAGGGAC
>PGTJ01000017.1 GCA_002794515.1 Phototrophicales bacterium | reverse complement strand
ATAACCCTTGGGCGCGGGATGTACAGACGATTTTGGTATTTGTCTTTCTTATGGGCGCGACGGTCATCATCCTCAGCGCCCTAGACCCGTTTGAACGGGGACGCTGGATAGGGATTATCGCCCCCGTGATTGGCGCGTTGTTATTGGCGGCGTTTTTCTTTCCCAATGCGTTGCCCATTGTGTTGGGTGCTGGCTTTGGCTGGATTGTGGCGGGCATTTTTTTGTTCCGTCCACGCACACCCGAAGAATATAAACAAGCGGTGCGGGCGCTCCGCAAAAGCGAATATGCCGAAGCGGTTAAACATATGGATACACTCATCAAAGCCGATCCCAAAAATCCGCATCATTATCGGTTTCGGGCAGAAGTATTACGGGTATGGGGAAAATTACCCCTCGCCAAACGCGATTATAAAAAGATGACCGAAATTGCCCCAGATATGGCTGTGGCGTGGAATGGTCTGGCAGAGATTTTATTACAAATGGGCGATTATGAAGCCGCCCATCAAGCCGCCCTCAGAGCCTATCAGCTCGCACCCGATGAATGGGTGGCGGCGTATAATTTGGGGGCGATAGAAGACCGCCTCAAACGACCACACGATGTGTTAGAGCATTTGCGCCACGCCTTAAATCAGAAAATTCCAGATGCGCGTCATCGCTTATTGGCACATTTTTATATGGCACGCGCCTATGCCCGCCTTGATGATGTCACTTCTGCACAAGACTCAGTCAAGAAAATTCAAAATTTATATGGCGCAATTCAGGAATGGCGTACCCTGATGAAAAGCGATCAAGCTCAAACCTTGCGTGAGTTTATCGAAGCCGATATCAACACCCTCACCGCCTTAGCCGATGGCGATTTAACGATTCAACAATTGGTATGAGGACGAGATATGGGGCATGTGATTGTGCATATCATCAAAAATTTTCGCTTATGGGAACGCCCAAGTCAAATCGCCTTCCTGATGGCGATCATATTGGCTTTGCCCGCACTCATCTTATCGGTCATTGGTGATGAGGCGATTCGCGGATATGCTGTTGCCAGCCTGATGGCGAGTTTATTTGTTGCACAACTCATTTTTTTATGGGCGAGTCGAGGCATGGTCAGCGATTACACACGGGCGCAACGCCATTTTTTGCGCCAAGAATTCGCCCAAGCCCAACAGATTTTACTTTTACATTTGCAAAAACATCCCAAAGATGTGCAAGCCATGACCCTTTTGGGCAATACCTATCGTCAACAAGGCGATTTAGATAACAGCCACCGTATTTTGTTAGAAGCCATTAACATCCAACCGATGAACTATTTTCCACTGTATGGGTTTGGGCGTACACTATTGGTAGCTGGGCAATATGAGCAAGCCCTACAAACCTTTCAGAAGGCACGACAAGCTGGTGGACATGACATCACCTATTTTGATATTGGCGAGAGCGCGTATTATTTGGGTGATATGACCACCGCACGCGAGGCATTGAACATGGGCTTAACACGAGCGACTGATGATGACAATCGGGTTTGGATGGCGCGGGCATTGTTGTGTATGATGGATCAATCGCCATTACCACCACTCACCGATGCCTCGCGTGCCTATTGGACAGCACAAGCACACCTATTCGCACATACCCCATATGGGGAAGCATTACATGTCTTGTTGGCGGAGCAAATGCAATCATAGGAGTGATGGACAATGCAATTATTACTCAATCGTGAAGGGAACATATCTGTTTTTCGGGTGGGGTTAATTGTTGGCATATTGGGGCTTTTGGGTGTGGGATTGGGCTTTTTATCTTTCCAACTCGAAATTGCCGAGCGCCAACAACCATTCAATGTGCCACTGTATCCGGGCGCGACCGAACTCGACCGAGGGGCAAGCCCAACCCGTCCCCGTTCTGGGCAATTGGTGCGTTATATCGTCACTGGTGTGACTGCCGAAGATGTGGCGGCATTTTATCAAGCCGAATTAGATAAACATCTCGGACAGGTGGGTTCAATCGAAAACCGCCAAGTATGTGTTCGCACACCCACTTTTGGCAATTACGAGACATACCGCGAAGGCGATGGTACAATTCCCTATAAATATGATTGCACTTTCGATAACACCTTTTTAGACAATGTGCAGATAACGAAAATACAAATTCATCCCGGTGTCCGTGACGACCTCAACGGTTTTAATCTTGAGGGGAGCATCGTTATTTTGTATGACCAAACATGGTCACGTCCATAATGGTTATGAGTGACGACACAACATCACCATCCGAAAAGACAGGCTGTTTGTTGCCACTGTGGGCAATTCTGTTGATATTGGGTATCGTTGTAGCATGTGCTATCTTGAGTGTGCCTGTGTTCAATACCCTTTATGGCATTGTATTCCCGCCCACACCGCCTATCCCGCCCGATGCCATCCAAACCGAAAGACAGGTCGTTGAGCATGGTGTCGAAGAAAATCGTTATACCATCACCCAAAATCCGTGTGAGCTGGTGCGATTCTTTATATCTGAAAATGGCACCTGCGAGGTATTCTGGGATTTTTGTGAAGCCGATACATTCCCGACCTATAATCGCTCATTTATCCCATTTGCATCATGTCAGGGCATCAGCCCCGCAGGGGTATTTGCTGTTCGCTGGAAGGTGGAGATAGACTTGCTATCTCCACCAGACCAAACGGCATTTCGTATGTCGCATGAAGTGTTATGGAGCGGGATGCCCTTACCGACATCCACACCATCCCAACCATAAGCTAAGTGACCACTTCTAACCAAACGATGCCGATAGCCAGTGTGATGATGGTGATGGGTATGCCCACCCGTAAATATTCCATAAATCCCAACTTGACCCCGCGTACCCGCGCCACTTCTGCCACAATCAGCGTTGCCGCCGATCCGAGCAAGGTCAGGTTGCCCGCCAATGTCGATGACATGGCGAGCGTCAGCCATGCTTGTTGTGGGTTGGCAAAGTTATTGATCTCTGTCTTGAGCAACAGCACCGCAGGCACATTCGAGATGATATTGCTCAGTGCGCCCGTCACTAAACTGAGCGCCGCTACACCACTTTGCAAAAATCCAGAGACTTGTTCAAATAACAAGGTGCTGATGCCTGTTGTCTCGATTGCCCCTGTGATGACGAATAATCCTGCGAAAAATGCCAACAAATCCCAATCCAACGAGAGCAATCGTTCTGGACGCAAGCGCGAAATGAGCAACAAGCCCGCCGCCACACATGCCGATGTCACAATCGGCAAGCCGATGAGGAAGGCGATCATCAATCCCATCACAATCGGCACAACCCGAATCAACAACGGGTTATAGGTGAATGGGGGTGGCAATTCGACCTTGACCAGGGGGGTACGAAATTCTTTTGGATAGAGCAACACCACAATCACCCAACACACACACAAGCCGATGAGCGCCACTGGCGCGAGATACGCCAAAAAGGTGATATATGGGATTTGGCTCATTTGTCCGATGACGACATTTTGTGGGTTGCCTGTGATGGTCGCCACAGACCCGACATTGGCCGCTGTGCCTAATCCGATGAGGTACGGAATCGGGTTTCGCCCCAAACGGATGGTGATATCCACCACAATCGGTGTGAACATCAAGCAGATGGGGTCGTTGAGGAATATGGCAGATAACACCCCCGCAGGAAAAATCACCATCGCCAATAATGCGTGTGGGGTGTTCGCCAAGCGCAAAGCGCGACTGCCGATGTACCGAAAAAATCCCGCCAAGCGCAAGTTCACATTCAGCACCATCATCGCCCCAAGCAATAATAATGTGCCTAAGTCGATGGCATGAATGGCTTGTTCTTCGCTGATTGCCCCGATGATGACCAGCATCACCGCCCCCACTAGGGCTATTGTGGCGCGATTCATGCGTAATTTGGGGATTTCGCCAATGGCAATTGCCACATATATCAACAGGATGATACCGCCTGTGATGAGTTGCATAGGGTTTCACCTTCGATAAGCAAAAAAATTATAAGTGGGTCTTGACCAATGCCAGCGCATCATCCACTGTGGCAATTTTCCCTAACACCTGTGCTTCGCGGATGAGTGTGAGCAATTTGCCGATTTGTTTGCCAGGGGATAACCCCAATTGCGCCACGAGGTCATCACCTGTGAGCAATGGTGGCGGGTTGATAATTTCTTCATAACGGATGAAATAGGCATTGAGCATGATTTGGATATGTTCTAATTGCTTCAACCAATCATCTTGCTGGATGTGGATATTCTCGTGCGCCAAATAATATGCCATCGCCAACAAACAGCCATCGATACCAGCATCGGCATATTTGCGCCAAAAGTAATGTAGACTGAGCGCATCTGTGCCTGTATTGGGGACATCCCGATAAGCCGATACCATCCGCATCAGGCGCTTTTTTTCGTCATTGCTCAACCGTAAAGATGTGGCAACCGCATCGGCATCCTCAACAGATAACAAATGGATTAATCCACCGAGCATCAACAGGGCTTGATGTGGGCGGTCATTCGCCCATTGATGGGCGATATGCGTTTGTAGTTGTCGGCGATAAATATCCAATGCGGTGACGATCATGCCCAAATCGAAGACGGCGGCGGTGCTATCTGTCCGTTGTGGGCTGATGGTCAGATAAATCCCGTGCAATTTTTCGATGGTCAACAAAGTATGTGACCAACCATTCTCGGTATGGGGGGATGGTGTTAATGAGCGCAACCCTGTGGTTTGGGGGATGATATGTCTTAATAAACCAACGGCTTCTAAGATACGTAAGGCGCTTTGCGGGCGTGACATGCCCAATAATTTGACGAATTCATCACGTACCCGTTCTGGCGATGTCTTGCCAATATCGCCCGCATAAGTGCGAATGGCGGATAGTGTATCGGGCAAAATTTTCGCTGATAACCCCACGCTTTGGCGCACAGCGCGTATGCCACGTACTGGATCATTTTGGATTGAATGTGGGTTGCATTGGCGGATGAGCTTATCTGCTAAATCGGTCTCGCCATTCAGAGGGTCTATCAGTTGGTTGAGGTCGCCCAACAGATCTGCCGCCATCGCGTTGATGGTGAAATCGCGGTCGGCGAGGTCATCGGCTAATGTCTGACCCCGAAAACGGGCAATATCAATATGTAATGTCGTATCGGCTTGTTTAACCCACACCCGTGCCACATCGCGTGCTTCATCCATGATGTAAATATCGGCTTTTAGGATGTTGGTCAAGCGTTTGGCAAAACCGATGGCATCTTCTGGGACGGCGAGATCGATATCCTGAATGGGATAGTGTAGCCACGCATCGCGCACGGCACCGCCAACGATATAACAGGGAGTGCGCCATTGGAGCAATAAATCTTGTAGGTCGAGGATAAAATCTGACCACCACAATGGACGTTTGGGCATACGGGGTGTTACGGTCATGACTTGGCGACACCAATGAAAGGCATGTTGCGGAACTTCTCATCGAGGTCTAGCCCATAACCAAAGACGAACTTGTCTTCTATCTCGAAGCCGACATAATGAATAGGGATGTCGACCTCTCGACGCGAGGCTTTGTTGAGCAGGGTGCATAATTTGATGCTGGCAGGTTTGCGGGCTTGGAGGAGCTTAAAGACGAATTCCAGTGTTAAGCCACTATCGATAATATCTTCAACGATGAGGACGTGCTTATTTTCCAGATCGATCTCAAGGTCGCGTTCAATACGCACCACACGGCTACTTTTTCTATCACCCTTATGATAACTTTTGAACGCCATGAAATCGATTTCGTGGGGCAGGGTGATATGACGAGTCAAATCAGATAAAAATATCACCCCACCTTTGAGGATGCAAATGAGCAATAAATCGCCCATATTGGCGTAATCAGCAGAAATTTGCGCCCCCAATTGGCGCACACGGGCTTGTAGGGTTGCTTCATCAATCAAGACTTCTTGTAAAAACGGCTCATAGGCGGCTCGCATGAATGTCTCGCTCATACAGGTGCATCAACGGAATAAGACTTGAATAGGCAAGCGCCCCAACAGCAATTCATCCCCTTTACGTAAGACGGTTGGGGTATGGGCTTCGAGTCGGGTGCTGGCGAGGAATGTGCCGTTGGTACTGCCTAAATCGGTGACATACAATTTGCCGTCTTCGATGTGCATCCGCACATGCTCGCGTGAGACACCTCTATCGAGTGCGCCATATGGGGTTAAATCGAGGTCGACACGGGTGCGGGTGCGCGGGTCTGATCGCCCAATGGTGATGCTCCCGTCTTTAGGGATGACCACACGCTCGACAATACCACGAATCACGAAGATGATTTCCGATTGATCGCCCAACAGCCCTGTGCGTCCCGTCCCAGAAGAACCCGTTGAGCTATTCAAGCCAAAACGCGGACGTTTGTCTTTCTGAATACTCAGCACACCCGTCTCGGTCGCGCTACTATGGTGTGTCGTCAAACGCGGGTCATCGGTCTTTTCGAGTTTGGGATGTTCATCGTTTGGTGTTTCTGGCACCGTTTCGTTATCGTTATTCTGATTGTCCACAGTTATATACGCTTTTTAATCATTCCTAAACAAAATCTAGTATAGCATCATCTGATGTTGTTTGCTAATCTTTTTCTGAATTCTTCATAATCTCGCAGTAATTTCACCCGAATAAGGCTTGCCTCATGTCTCATTTTAGCCAAAAAATTATTCTTAGCCAACCACGGACTCATATTCGTGTCACATTACCCGATAATCGGGTGTATGAAGCCCCTATCGGCACAACTGCCAACGAGTTATTTCAGGTGGCTATTCCCAATAGCGAATCGCCCATTGTTGGCGCAATTTGCGATGGTCAACTGCGCGAATTAAATTATCCCATCATGCGCGATTTGAGCATCGCGCCCGTCTTACTGACGACAACCGATGGCGCACGGATTTATCGGCGGTCGTTGGTCTTGTTGTTGGCAACGGCGGTGGCTGAATTGTGGGATAATCGCCAAGTCAGTGTACGTTATTCTGTACCAGATGGTGGTTATTATTGTAAAATTATTGGTGATAACCCCCTCTCTTTACAAGAATTAGACCAACTCGATGTGCGAATGCGCCAGATTGTCGCCGATGATTCGCCCATCACCAAGCGGATTGTGCCACTCTCAGAGGCGAAAGCATTATTCGCTCAACGTGGTGATGATGATAAAGTGCAATTATTGACCTATCGTACACGTCCCGAATTGACCTTATATAATTTACGCGGGCGCGATGATTATTATTTTGGGTATATGCTCCCCTCTACAGGATTGCTGAAATATTTTCGACTGGTATGGGGCAAAGAAGGGTTTATTTTGCAATATCCACGCCGAGATAACCCCACAGTGTTGCGCCCGATTCGCGCTCATGATAAATTGACCCGTGTGTTTCATCAATCCGATGAGTGGTCACGTCGCTTGAATATTGAAGATATTGGTCGTCTGAACCGCGTTGTCGATACGCCCGATCGGTTGCGCGAACTGATTTTAGTGGCAGAAGCCTTTCATGAGCAAAATGTCGCCACGATTGCCCGTGATATTGTGCAAAAACATGTTCAAACGGGTGTGCGTTTTGTCTTCATTGCGGGTCCGTCATCATCGGGCAAGACGACATTTTCTAAACGGTTGGCTATTCAATTATTGGCGCAGGGCTTACGTCCATTCACGCTTGAATTGGATAACTATTTCGTCAACCGTGAAGACACGCCCAGAGATGCCAAAGGCGATTATAACTTCGAGGCATTAGAAGCCATCAACCTATCGCTGTTCAATTCGCAATTATTAGCTTTGGCGCAAGGAGAGACTGTTCAATTGCCCAAATTTAATTTTATCACGGGCAAAAGTGAACAAGGTGCTTTGGCAAAACTCACAGAGAAGCAAATTATCATCATCGAAGGTATTCATGGCTTAAATCCGCGCCTCATCAACGATCTGCCGACCGAGTGGGTGTATCGGGTTTATGTATCTGCCCTCACACAAGTCAATATCGACTTGCATAACCGCGTCTCGACAACCGATACCCGTTTATTACGGCGCATTGTGCGCGATGCGCGCACACGCGGCTATAATGCCACCGATACCCTCAATCGTTGGGAGAGCGTCCGCAATGGTGAGCGTACAGGCATTTTTCCGTATCAAGAAAATGCCGATGCCATGTTCGACTCGGCATTAATTTACGAATTGGCGGCATTGCGCCCATTGGCAGAACCGTTGTTGCTACAGGTGAAGCCGAACACATCGGCGTTTATCGAAGCCAAACGACTGTTATCATTTCTGGGGTGGGTGAGACCTATCCCGCCTGACCAATTGTCGCTCATCCCCGACACATCGTTATTGCGCGAATTCATCGGGCATTCCATTTTGGATGATTATCATCCCTTACAGGCGGGTGAATGATGATGCGCTTGATCGTGATATGTATGATGTTGATTGGTTGGTTCAGCCAGATACATCACCTCAATAGTCAAATATCGCATGAAGTTGTGTTTTATGTGAATCCCACCGCCCCTTATGCTGATGATGCCAATGATGGCACATATCAAAATCCCCTCAAAACAATACAAGGGGCATTTGATAGGCTTGTTCCATTACGCCAAGCAGGTGTAGATGTGCGGATTATTTTGGCAGATGGCATTTATCGTGAGGCGCTTTTTAACGGAGGTGAATCGAACCTAACCGCGCCGATACGCCCATTTTGGATGATTGCCGAGACCACTGCACAGATTACTATCGAAGCCGAGCGAATCGGCGGGGCGATTATTTCGGGTGCAGATGTGTGGACAGATTGGCAACCACACGGGCAAGGGATCTATACCCATCATTGGCAATATGATTGGGGTGTCGCGGGGCGTTATGACCAAGGCGAATATACCCCCTCTGAATATGCTTCTCGCCGCGAACTGGTCATCCTCAACCATCAGCGATTAACACCTGTCACATCCTATGAGGCATTAACACCCAACACATTTTGGGTCGATGAAGCATCGGATCGGTTATTCATTCATATTGACCCAACGGTCGATATTCAGCAACAATTCATCGAAGTTGGTGTGCGAGACCAATTGTTATATGGATGGAATCGAGGACATTTTGTGCTACGTGGATTGGTCTTTCAACATTCGGTTGATAGTGGCGCACATGCGGCGGTCGCCTTTCAGGTTGGCGAGGGCAAAACATGTGAACATGTCGTTTTAGAAGATGTAACTATCCGCCAAAATGCACAAGTGGGGTTATATCTGAATTGTCATCACACCACATTACGCCGTGTACAAATCATAGATAATGGCTTTGCAGGGGTGATTGGCACGAATATGCACACCCTACTGGTAGAAGACAGCCTGTTTTCTGGGAATGGTTGGCGCGCATGGCGCGATGGTCGTGGACAGTTGGGCGTTGATTTTGGTTGGTCAAATGCCGCCATGAAATTATTGTTCATCGAAAATGCGCTTATCCGAAATAATCAATTCACAGATAACTGGATAGATGGGTTGTGGTTCGATACCGATAATCGGCATATCACGATTGAAAATAATCTGATAGCGCGTAATCGGTGGAATGGCTTATTTTTAGAAGCGAGTTACGGACCTTTCATTGTTCGTCATAATCGCATTCTGTCTAATGGGCTAAATGATGTTGTTTTGAGTGTCGTCCAAGATGTTTTATTCGAGAGTAATGAAGTCATCAGTGATGCCCCAATCAATAGCCTGATTTATGACACACAAAATGTGGCATTGTTCTTTGGCGAATTTCGCCGTGATGATGCTTTTTCTGGGTTGATGTTCACGCTCGGTGATATTACGTTACGCAATAACACGATTGTCGCCACCAATGGGCGTTCTTTGACGGCATCCGACTGGTTATCATTTACTGCAGATGATGCCAATGTATATGCGGATTATCGTCATTTTATAGATGCCTTGACTTCAAATATGAATGTATGGGTATCGGATACCGTCAATCCTTTCCGATTGACGATGAATGTGGGATATAGCCAGCAATTTGACTTTGACCAGTGGCGAATGATTACACGACAAGATGGGCAATCGCAATTTTGTCAACCAGACGGTTGTTGAATAAAAATTTTCTTATTGGTCAAAAATGCTAAATTAGCCTACAATTATTGGTGTTGTGTTATGATATGGTTTGATATTTGATTATCTGAGAGGGACTTATGGGGCATAAGTTAGGCATCGATTTTGGCACGACCAATAGCGTTATCGCCCGTTGGGATGAAGAAAAAGACGACTCGGTAGTTGTCGAGATAGACGGATTAAGTGATACATCTGATAAGCACCTGCCACCCGTTGTGCCGTCATTACTATATGTTAATGATGGCAAAGCAGGTACGATTACCTGTGGTGTGAAAGTTCGCCAAGATGGGTATGATAGCAAACAAGACAATCGCCTGTTTCGTAATTTTAAGCGTGGCATCGTCACCACACCCGCGCCAGAACCACGTAAAATAGATGGTGTCGAGTGGTCAGATAAAGATGCTGGACGGGCATTCGTCAAGCATTTATTAGAACGCTTACCATATAAAAATGAGGACATTGACCAGCTCGTCCTTACTGCGCCTGTCGCCTCATTTGAAGGGTATCTGGCGTGGCTGAATAGCGTCATTGATGAAGTGGCATTGCTAGATAAAATTCGTGTGGTCGATGAATCTACCGCCGCGGCGTTGGGTTATGCCGTCACCAAACCGGGCGCGGTGGTGCTGGTATTCGATTTTGGTGGTGGGACGCTGGATTTGTCGCTGGTACAATTGCCCGAAAATCGTGAAAAGACGGGTGGCGTACTCAAACGACTGGTCGGCAGTGGCAAGGCGGGGCAACACACCGCCAAGGTCATCGCCAAAGCGGGACGCATCATCGGCGGAAGTGATATTGACCAATGGTTATTGGCAGAAGTCCTCAAACGGGCAAATCTTACCGCTGAACAATTGGGTGTCGAATATGCCCGATTGCTCACCCGTTGCGAACATGCTAAAATCGCCCTCTCGACCGATACATCGGTCAAAATTGAATTTTCGGCACAAGACCGCCAATATGCCATCACCATCACCCGCGAAGAATTAGAGGCACTTTTAGAGGCGAACGGATTTTATACCGCTTTGCGTCGTGTGGTTGATAAAGTGATGCACATCGCCCGCCAACGGGGTATCTTCAAAGAAGATATTCATTATGTGTTGTTGGTTGGTGGCACATCGCTCATGCCGTCTGTCCAAGCGACATTGGGGCAGTATTTCACCAACATGGCGGTACGGGCAGATAAACCCTTCACCGCCGTGGCAGAAGGCGCGTTGCAAGTGGCGGCGGGATATGGTCTGGAAGATTATCTCATCCACAGTTATGGTTTGCGCTATCTGACCGAAGAGGGCAAGCACGAATACGATGAAATCATCCCGATGGGCAGTCGCTATCCCACCGATAATCCCGTAGAGGTGGTGTTGGGCGCATCGAAAGATGGTCAGACCGAGATTGAATTCGTCATCGGCGAGATTGATACCGATGCGGTGGCGATGGTCGAGGTCAAGTATGAAGATGGTCAGGCGGTATTCGTGGCGCAAGCCTCGCAATCTGAACAGCAGATTATCCCTTTGAATAGCGCCGAGGCGATTAAAGCCCTCGCCAAACTCGATCCGCCCGGCAAAGTGGGTGAAGATCGCTTGCGGGCAGAATTTTCGATAGATGACCGCCGTCAACTGCGTGTGACGGTGAACGATTTACAAACAGGCGTGACATTGCTCAAAGATGTCCCCCTTGTGACATTACGCTGATATATCAGAAAGGATGAAATAAATTCATGACCACCATAACAGGACGTGAACCACGATTAGCCAGTGGATATGTCAAAAAAGGGGAACGCCGTTTATCGTTACGTCGTTTTGCCACCATGCTCAATATGCTCCCGCCAGAAGCGGTGTCATTAGACGCGCTCGCCGCGGCGGTGATGAGTGATGAATTTTTTGTGCGCTTTAATGCCGCCAAGATGCTCTCTCGGCGAGGCGATCGAGACTCGCGCTTGATTATCGAAGACACGCTCAAAAAAGGGGAAGCACCATCGCGGGCGAGTGTGGCACGCCATTTATATGGCTTTTCGTGGTTTGCCGCCGAACCGCTCATCCGTATGGCGCTCAAAGATAGCGATTATCGGGTGCGCGAAGCCGCGATTTATGCCTTATGCGACTTGCGTGAATATAACGCCTATCAGTTGATGATTGAAGTCCTCAAAAATGAGGATGATAGTGTGCGCGAAGCCGCCGCTTGGGGCTTGCGCGATTGTCAAGATTCGGCGGCTGTGCCAGTATTAGAAGTTGTTCTACAGGCGAAAGATCCTGATGTTCGCATTAAGGCACTCGAAGCATTAGGGGCGAATGACACACCTGAAGCCATGCCCGTTGTGCGGAATGCCATGAACGACCCCGAACCCGATGTCAAATATGCGGCTGTCCTCAGTTTGTTGGAACTAGCAGGCGAGTCGTGGTTACAAGAGTTATCGGGCATCATCGGGCGTACACATGGTGTCACGTTACAACAGGTGCTAAAGGGATTTTTTCATGCCACCAATTATCTAAAAATTGATGTCGGCAAGAGCAAATCGGCAGATATGATGATTGACGCGCTCGAAACGGCATTGCTCGATGAAATGCCAGAGGTGCGCCTCGCTTGTATTTGGCCCCTCGCATGGATGCGTCATCCGCGCACACCAGTTGTTTTGCGTAAAACGTGGAATATCGAAACAGATAGCGCGGTCAAAGCCGAGATCGTCCGCATATCTAATAGTTTGATGGTCGCCGATACAGGCGCAGATGCCGATGCCCAAAAAGTGGCGGCGGATATTTTGGAGCAAGCACTCAAAAGCACCGACCCCATCGTCAAAATGGCGGCAGATACCGTTGTGGCAGATAAAAAAGAGGCGATAGCTACCCCAAAATGACATTGCCCAAATATACCAATCGAAATCGTGTTATTGGGGCGGTGATAGGCATCACCGCTCTGATGTTGACGGGCTTGGCGATTTGGTCACAACTCAGTTTGATGATACCCGATGCGGAGGGTTTTTTACGTCCCACACCGACATCCCCACCAACCGCAGGGGAAATCATCATCACGTCCCCTGTCGCGGGCGATACATTATACGCTGAATTGATACGGGTGACGGGCGATATTCGTCATATGCCACAACGCCTTATCGCCCGTCTTGTTGATATTGATGATACCATCCTCGCACAAGCGCCTATCATCACCCAGTTGGGCGCATTCACCATCGAAATGCCCCGCCCACAGGTGATAGGGGAGGTGATGGTACAAATCGTCTCTGCTATAGATCCATCTGTCGTGCGTGCCAGCATCCCCGTATTCTTTGCCGATAGTGCCATGCGCCCATCGGGCATATTTGGGAGCATCATCACCCCGTCTGATGGTGAGCAAGTCGGTGGTGATACGATTCTGGTGCGTGGGCGTGTTTCTGGCATCCGCAATGATACCATCCAGTTGGTGTTGCAAGGCGCAGATAATACCACCATCATCCACGATGTGACTATCCAAAATCCGTATGGTGTGGATGATGTGATATGGCAAACCGATTTACCACTTGATGGATTGAGTGGGTCTGTCGTCCTGACGGCATATTTCACCCCATCCACCGACCCCAATCCCATTTTTAGTCGTGTAACATTGGTCATCACACAAGTTGCAGGCTAGAGCATGACAACCCATAAACATCATTTCATCGCCATTGCGGGTAATATTGGCGCGGGTAAATCCACCCTGACGCGCATGTTAGCGGCGCATTTTGGTTGGCAACCGTTCTACGAAGCCAATGCCGATAATCCCTATCTGCCCGATTTTTATGCCGATATGCCACGCTGGAGTTTTCATTCGCAAGTCTTTTTTTTGAGCAAACGCCTCGAACATCATCGCCAATTGGTCGATTTTGCTGGGCATGTCGTCCAAGACCGTACGGTGTATGAAGATGCAGAGGTCTTCGCCCAAAATTTATACCTACAGGGCAAAATGCCAGAACGCGATTATCGCACCTATCGGCGATTATACGAATCGATTAGTGCCTTCTTGCCCGCGCCAACACTGGTGATTTATCTGCAAGCAACGGTTGAAACGCTCATGGCGCTCATCAAAGGGCGTGGGCGTGATTACGAAAAAAATATCGGGCGCGATTATATCGATGGTCTGAATTTGCTTTATGATGCATGGATAGACCGATGGACAGCTTCGCCCGTGTTGCGTATACAGATGGATATTGTTGATTTTGTCAATAATCCGAAAGATTTTCGGAATATTGTGAATGAAATCACCACCATTTTGGGCTAACTATTGTCACCTTCTTTTTGTGGATTATAATTGAAAGAGATGCCTTAACACGGTCTCATAGTGACATATTTTATAGAAAGGTTAGCGCAATATTGCGCGAGGAAAGCATGGTGCTTGAAGCAATCCCCAAGACGGTAACACAAATGAAAGATGCCAACGGCAAAATTATCAATGATTTTGCGTTTATGGTGGCGACAAAAAATGGGTCTGGTAGCCAAACCTCAAATAATGTTTTAGTGAAATCTCTTTTTAATATGGGTATACCAGTTAATGGTAAAAACCTTTTTCCATCTAATATTAAAGGGCTACCCACATGGTACACGATACGCGCCAGCAAAGACGGATATACTGCCAGACGCGCCGTGACCGACATCGCCGTGACGTATAATCAAGATACGGCGGCAGAAGACATCGCCAATTTGCCCAGTGGGGGAGTGTGCATCATCCCCGCCGATTGGAAATGGGGACACACCCGTGACGATATTATCTGGTACGAAGTGCCTGTCAAAGACATCATGAAAAAGGTAGAAGTGAGCAGTGAACTCGCCAAACGGGTGGAGAATATGACTTATGTCGGTGTAGTCGCTTATTTGTTCAATATTCCACTAGATGAAATTTGGAAGGCATTGCTCGACAATTTTAATGGCAAAGAGAAACCCGCCAAGCTCAATTTTGAAGCGGTAAAGTTGGCGTATGAATATGCCAAAGATAACCTGACCAAACAAGACCCGTTCTGGTTTGAGTATGATAATCAGACCAAAGGCAAAATCCTTATCACAGGCAACGAAGCGGGCGCGCTCGGTTCGATTTTCGGTGGTGTGAATTTGGTGGCATGGTATCCGATCACACCCTCCACCAGCCTTGTAGATGGTATTTTAGATTATCAACACCTCCGCAAAGACCCCGAAACAGGCAAAATGACGATGGTCGTAGTGCAAGCCGAAGACGAACTCGCCGCCGCAGGCATGATTGTGGGTGCGGGATTCGCTGGCGCACGCGCTATGACCGCCACCAGCGGACCGGGCATCAGCCTCATGGCGGAATTTTCGGGTTTGGCGTATTATGCCGAAATCCCATGCGTCATCTGGGACATCACCCGTATGGGACCCAGCACGGGCTTGCCCACTCGCACCAGTCAGGGGGATATTTTATTCACCCATGTCTTAGGTCATGGCGATACGCGCCAGATTTGCTTATTGCCCGCCAATCCCGAAGAGGCATTTGAATTTGGCTGGCGCGCCTTTGATATTGCCGATAAAGCGCAGATGCCCATTTTCGTCATCAGCGACCTCGACTTGGGTATGAATAACTGGATGTCCGAGCCGTTCCAATATCCTGATGAACCGATTCAACGGGGTAAGGTGTTGAATGCTGAACAATTAGAGGCGTTCATCAAACAACACGGCAAATGGGGGCGCTATCTGGATGTCGATGGTGATGGCATCACCTATCGCACCCTGCCCGGCACCGATCATCCGATGGCGGCGTATTTTGCGCGTGGCACAGGGCATAACGAAATGGCGGCATACAGCGAGCGCAGTGACGACTGGGTGAACAACATGGCACGTTTGCATAAAAAGTTGCAAACGGTACGCGGATTTTTGCCCAAACCCATCGCCGATATCGACCCATCGAAGAAAGTTGGCATCATCTCGTTTGGCACGAATGACCCCGCTATCCAAGAAGCACGAGATATGCTCAAGGCGCACAATATCCAGACCAATTACCTGCGTGTGCGTGCCTTGCCACTCGATTCGTCTGTGACCGATTTCATCAATTCGCATGATCGCATCTATATCCCAGAAAATAACTTTGATGGTCAATTGTATCAAATCATTTGTTTAGACCATCCACAAGACCTAACCCACCTCAAATCATTGCCATTGGGCGATGGTTTGCCGATGACCGCGCAATGGCTGTTCGATAAAATTATGGCTTTGGAGAAATAACTATCATGGGCAGAAGTAAAGTCAATTCAATTGGATTATCCCGCGAAGATTATAAGGGCAGACCGAGTACCCTTTGCCCAGGTTGTGGTCACGATTCGATTTCTAACCAAATCATCAGCACCGCCTTCGATATGGGCATCGAGCAACATAAAATCATCAAAATGAGCGGGATTGGTTGTTCGAGCAAGACCCCTGCTTACTTTTTGGGGCGTTCTCATGGGTTTAATGCCTTACATGGACGGATGCCGTCTGTGGTCACAGGTGCACTCATGGCGAATCCGTCTATGAAATGTGTCGCCGTCAGTGGTGATGGCGATACGGGGAGCATCGGCATGGGGCAATTCAAACATGCCATTCGGCGCAACATCCCCTTTGTGTATATCATCGAAAATAATGGGGTATATGGCTTGACCAAAGGGCAATTCTCCGCCACTGCCGATGAGGGTCAAGAATTGAAATATTATGGGCGTAATGATTTGCCCGCCATCGACCTCGCCCTCGAAGCGATTATCGCTGGGGCAACATTCGTGGCGCGGAGCTTCTCTGGCGATTCAAAACAAGTGCAATCATTATTACAAGCCGCTTTGCGCCATCAAGGAATTGCCGTCATAGACATCATCAGCCCGTGTGTCACCTTCAATAATGACCCCAAATCGAACAAGAGTTATGATTATGGCAAGGAACATCAGATTTCTTTGCACGAAATTCAGGTCGTCTCGCCCGGATATGTGGAAGGCAAAGAAGAAATCGTATTAGAAGAGTCGGCGGCATATGATGCGGGCGAGATTATCACGGTGGATATGCACGATGGCACGACCATCCGCCTGAAAAAACTCGACCGTGAGCATGATCCACGCAATCGGTCTATGGCGATT
>PGTJ01000278.1 GCA_002794515.1 Phototrophicales bacterium | reverse complement strand
TCGCTACCCCCGCTAATCGGCGCATCGAGCATCGCCACACCTTTTTGGCGTAATTGTTGGGCAATAACCTGCGTGGTCTGTGGGCTAATCGTACTGCAATCAATGACCAAAGCACCCGATTGCACACCGTGTATCACACCATTTTCGCCCAAGATGACCGCTTCGACATCGGGCGAATCGCTCACACAGGTGATGATGACATCGCTGTTCTGCGCCAGATGTGCGGGCGAATCGGCAACATGAATACCCAATTCGCGCAAGGGGTCGGCTTTGGATGACGTGCGATTCCATACTGTGAGTTCAAAGCCTGCTTTGTGCAAATTTCGCACCATGCCCTGCCCCATGATGCCCAAGCCGATAAATCCGATTTTTTCTGGCATATGCCTCATCCTTCGTGTGTATTAACCCGTCAAATAACGCGACATGACTTTATCCATCAGACGGATGGTATCATCCATCGATTGAAAATCATCGGCATACGATAAAATGTCCAGTTGTGGGTCATAACTCCAAAATCCGAGCGTATCGTATAAATAGCGGATATACGTGTAACAAATGCCTACCGTGATGCGGGCGAATGCCCCATATGGCATATATGGGAAGAAGAGGATGACACCGCGATTATGGATATATAAAATGATGTTCAGTTCTTTTTGGCTATAATGCAATTCGACATCGCCCGCAGGACCGGGATGCGGGATGAGGTTGTGATCTAACTTGAGCAACAATCGCGCCAATGCTTTGGGATTAATTTGGCGCACGGGCCAAAAGGCTTCGGGCTGGTCATCGCTTTGCCCATGCTGATACAACCATTCTAGCATGGCAGGGGTTAACTTACCCGCTTTGGGCGAATAGAGGTGAATTTCGTAAATCAACGCTTATGAACCCTCTTTAACTGGCTGATAATGTCGTAACAAAGCCAAAAATAAGCGTATATTTTCGATTTGTGATAACGGTCGGGAATGCCAAACTGTGCCATCGGCGTGTTTGAGATTTAATTGCCCGCCAACGATAGATTGCCCGCCAAAATCATCCCATTTGAGTTGCCGATCGGCTTGGATGATACCTGTGGTGCTGAGGGATAAATCATCATAAAACTGAATTTGCTCGCCATTCGCCAGTTTGCTATTCAGTTTGGGCAATAATACCCGATAAATCTCGGCTTCAATTTTCAGGGTCAGTTCATCTAAATTTTTATATAAGCTATTCAGTGGCACAATTTCATCGCGGTCGGTGATAATTGTGAACTGAAAGGTGTTGCGTTTGATCAGCCCCCCCAAATAACGGGTGATGCCCCCTGCTTGCCGTGTACGGGTCACATCGTTATAACGGATATAAGCCAATTGTGACCCACGCCGATAGGTGAAGCCTTTTTCGTAGACCATCACCTCCCGATTCCATAAATGCAACGAATACCACCCGGTCAGCAATGCCACAGGGGTGATAATGATGACGGTGATGGTGGCGGCGAGTTCATCCTGCACATTCCATAAGGCAACAGTCACCACAAACCACACGATGAACAATATCCCGCCACTCATCATCAATAAACGCAACCGATTAGCCGGATATTGCCCCATAAAACGCCCTAATACAGGGTCGTCTTCAAATAAAGGTTGTTCAAATTCGATATCTTTTTCGTCTATCATGAGGATAACTATAACATGTGGATCGTGATGAAAACAATAGTTTGATGAAAAAATTTGTCGATGTGAATTATATTTATCGGTTGTGAGGATAGGATATACCCATCCCCACTGAATAATGCAAATTATCCCTTCACACCCGAAGCCGTCACCCCTTCGATGAAATAGCGTTGTGCAAAGACGAACACAATCATCGGGGGCAAAATCGCCACTGCCGCGCTGGTGAGGAGCAGGTTCGGTTCTTCGCCTGCGGCATTTTGTAGGCGGATGAGCGACAAGGTGAGGACATGATTCGGTTCGTTGCCCTCGCCGATGATGAGCAGGGGCCACAGAAAGCTATTCCACGCATATAAAAATGAGAAAACGGCGAGTGTGGCGATGGCAGGACGACTGAGTGGCACGAAAATCGTCCATAAGATGCGCCAACGGCTCGCACCATCCATTAATGCCGCCTCTTCAATCTCTTTGGGGATGGTGAGGAAAAATTGGCGGATGAGGAATGTGCCATAGGCGGTGAATATCCATGGGACAATCAGCGATACAATCTGATTTTGCCAACCAATTGTCACCATCAGTCGATACATGGGGATAATCAACACCACAAAGGGTATCATGATAGACCCCAAATACATCAAAAACAGGGTGTCGCGTCCGGCAAATTTCACCCGCGAGAAGGCGTATCCGCCCATAATCGATGTGACCAGTTGCCCCGTTACCACGCCAATCGTCACCACAATGGTATTAATCAATGGACGGGCGAGTGATAAGCGCACGGTAGTGGTGGCTGTCTCGACCTCTTCACCGAAGAGCAAGCGGTAATTGTCTGTCCGAAAATCGACAAATTCGGCTTTTTCAAACTCATTTGCCAATCCATAGGCGACAATACTGGGATTTTCGGGGTCGACAAATTTGTCTAAATTGGGTTGTGCCACCAATGCTAGGCGTTGAATATCGCCATTTACAGGCACTTCATAAATATCAAAACGGGCTTCGCGCCCATTATCACGGATGAGGGTGATGCTCTCATCGGTCTTGGTGACGAGTTCTAAATCCACACGCACGGTATTGGTGCTGGCATTCGGCACATTGGGGTTGATATTCGCTTCGGTAGTGAATAAGCCAAATCGCTTGCGCTGATTGGGGACAAGCACCATCTCCCGCGCCACGCCATCAACCATCACGACATATTTATTAACCACTGCCCCATCAAACTCGACTGTTTCTGGAGAATAGGGCAACAAACGGGGCGGGATATGAAACACATCGCTGGAGGTTTTGAACGAAGTCATCATCATATAGATGAACGGAAATAACATCACCAACGCGAAAAATCCCAACAAGCCATATACGAGGACATAAGACCCATATTGTTTGATTGTTTTCATGGTTGATTAATCCTCTTTAGTCATAGGCATTACTGCGCGACACACGGAATTGAATGAGCGTGATGCCAAAAATCACCGCGAACAGTATCCACGCGATCGCCGATGCATAACCAAAATTGAAGCCGAAAAATCCCTGATTATACAAATGGAATACCGATGTCAGCGCATTTTCGGGGATAGGGCGGGCAGTGAACAAGGTGTATGGCTCATTGAACACCTGTAGCCCGGTGATGATGGTGGTGATGATGACGAAAATGGTGGTCGGCGCGAGCATGGGGATGGTTACATTGCGGAGTTGCCCCCAATAATTTGCGCCATCCACTTGGGCGGCTTCGTATAAATCTTTCGGGATGCCTTGTAATCCCGCCAAAAATAACACGGTATTAAACCCAACCACTTGCCATGCCGAGAGAAGCACCATCGAAATCAGCACAAATGACGGGTCGGTCAGCCAACCGATTTTGGGGTCGGCGATATTCAAACCAAAGGTATTGTTCAAAAATTGGACGATGCTGGTT